>NZ_RCOA01000022.1:0-116684 GCF_004307585.1 Pseudomonas sp. Sample_20
CCATTGCGCAGGTGCCCCATGACCGACCAGCAAGATCGCCCGGACAACCACGACGATTACGAAACCGACCACATCGAACACACCTCCTCCGGCACCGGCCTGGCACTGCCCGGGCAAAACCTGCCGGACAAGGTCTACATCATCCCGATCCACAACCGTCCGTTCTTCCCGGCCCAGGTCCTGCCGGTCATCGTCAATGAAGAGCCGTGGGCCGAAACCCTCGAACTGGTCAGCAAATCCGAACACCACTCCCTGGCCCTGTTCTTCATGGACACGCCCCAGGAAGACCCGCGCCATTTCGACACCGGCGCCCTCCCCGAATACGGCACGCTGGTCAAGGTCCACCACGCCAGCCGCGAAAACGGCAAACTGCAATTTGTCGCCCAGGGCCTGAGCCGTGTGCGCATCAAGACCTGGCTCAAGCACCACCGACCGCCGTACCTGGTCGAAGTCGAATACCCGCACCAGCCCACCGAGCCGACCGACGAGGTCAAGGCCTACGGCATGGCGCTGATCAATGCGATCAAGGAGCTGCTGCCGCTCAACCCGCTGTACAGCGAAGAGCTGAAAAATTACCTCAACCGCTTCAGCCCCAACGACCCGTCGCCGCTGACCGACTTCGCCGCCGCCCTGACCTCCGCCACCGGCCCCGAGCTGCAAGAAGTGCTCGACTGCGTGCCGATGCTCAAGCGCATGGAGAAAGTCCTGCCGATGCTGCGCAAGGAAGTCGAAGTCGCGCGCCTGCAAAAAGAGATTTCCGCAGAAGTTAACCGCAAGATCGGCGAGCATCAGCGTGAGTTCTTCCTCAAGGAACAGCTCAAGGTCATTCAGCAGGAACTCGGCCTGACCAAGGACGACCGCAGCGCCGACCTCGAACAGTTCCAACAGCGTCTGGAAGGTAAAACCCTGCCGGCGCAGGTGCAGAAACGCCTCGAGGAAGAAACCCACAAACTGTCGATCCTGGAAACCGGCTCGCCGGAGTACGCGGTTACGCGTAATTATCTGGACTGGGCAACATCGGTACCGTGGGGCGTGTACGGCGAGGACAAACTCGACCTCAAGCACGCACGCAAAATCCTCGACAAGCATCACGCCGGTCTGGACGACATCAAGGATCGCATCCTCGAATTCCTCGCTGTTGGTGCGTACAAAGGCGAGATCAGCGGCTCGATCGTGTTGCTGGTCGGCCCGCCAGGCGTGGGTAAGACCAGCGTCGGCAAATCCATTGCCGAATCCCTCGGCCGGCCGTTCTACCGCTTCAGCGTCGGCGGCATGCGCGATGAAGCCGAGATCAAGGGCCACCGCCGCACCTACATCGGCGCCCAGCCGGGCAAACTGGTGCAGGCGTTGAAAGACGTCGAGGTGATGAACCCGGTGATCATGCTCGACGAGATCGACAAGATGGGCCAGAGCTACCAGGGCGACCCGGCCTCGGCGCTGCTGGAAACCCTCGATCCTGAGCAGAACGTTGAATTCCTCGACCACTACCTCGACCTGCGCATGGATCTGTCGAAGGTGCTGTTCGTCTGCACCGCCAACACCCTCGACTCGATCCCCGGCCCGTTGCTGGACCGTATGGAAGTGATTCGCCTGTCGGGCTACATCACCGAAGAAAAAGTCGCTATTGCCAAGCGTCACCTGTGGCCGAAACTGCTGGAAAAGGCCGGCGTATCAAAAGGCAGCCTGAGCATCAGCGACACCGCGCTCAAAGCCCTGATCGACGGCTATGCCCGTGAAGCCGGCGTGCGGCAGCTGGAAAAGCAGATGGGCAAACTGGTGCGCAAAGCGGTGATGAAGCTGATCGACGATCCGAAAGCGGTGATCAAACTCGGGCCGAAAGACCTCGAAGCCTCGCTGGGCCATCCCGTATTCCGCAACGAACAAGTGCTGTCCGGCACCGGCGTGATTACCGGCCTGGCCTGGACCAGCATGGGCGGCGCGACCTTGCCGATCGAGGCCACGCGGATTCATACCTTGAATCGTGGCTTCAAGCTCACAGGGCAGCTCGGCGATGTAATGAAGGAATCGGCGGAGATCGCCTACAGCTACGTCAGCTCGCACCTCAAGCAGTTTGGTGGTGACGCGAAGTTCTTCGACGAAGCCTTCGTCCACCTGCACGTGCCCGAAGGCGCAACGCCGAAGGACGGCCCGAGCGCCGGCGTAACCATGGCCAGCGCCCTGCTCTCCCTCGCACGTAATCAGCCACCGAAAAAAGGCGTGGCGATGACCGGCGAACTGACCCTGACCGGGCATGTACTGCCAATCGGCGGCGTGCGCGAGAAAGTGATCGCAGCGCGCCGGCAGAAGATTTTCGAGCTGATTCTGCCGGAGCCGAACCGGGGTAACTTTGAGGAATTGCCGGATTATCTGAAGGAAGGGATTACCGTGCACTTTGCCAAGCGGTTTGCGGATGTGGCGAAAGTCTTGTTCTAACGCGAGTTTAAGTGCTGCGGGGCGTACCGCAGCGCTTATATGAATCTGCTGTTAAAACCAGTCAGATCCAAGCATAGGAATCTAAAGTACTGTCAACTCTGACAGTACTTTTTTTCATGCGCACTACCCACACTGATTGTTCTATTTGTCGTCTACTCGTGAGTACCTGATGAACAATCACAACGCGCTTCATACCCGCTACATGCATAACCTTTGCGGACGCTTCGAAGCTTCATTCACCAGACCCGGCGATCCAGGCGAAGCACGCTATCCCTATCACTCGCAGACAGTGCACAACCGAATGGCCAGATCCCTTGAGTATCTGAACTTTGATAGCAACTCGGGCACGCAGCCATTACCCACGACAACCAGCGACCATCGAAGCATAGGCATTACGCTTAAATCAGAGATCGCATCGGGCACCTACGTATTTCCGCGGGACGCTTCAGTGGTCCAGGTAACCTATGGAGAATTTCAAAACTCCGACACCAATTTCAACTTCGTGGTTCACAAGGCAACCAAGGCTGAACTTGAGTTGAGCATTACTGAAGACGGGCGCCGTTACTCTGGTGAGCTCCGATTCGAAGTGCTGATCAACGGAGAAATCCTTGGAATCACGTCGCGCTTTGACGTTCTAGTGACCTTCAACAGCAGTCCGACAGTTTCAAGCAGCATGCAGTCTAAAAGAACTCCAGCAAGCACGAGATTGCAAAACCTGACCGGAGAATTCAACGCGACGTTTCCTGTTTCTGCGGAACCGGGCGAAACGTCATTTGCACGAGCTCCATTTCACTCTTCGGGCCTAAACTACACTGATGCATTTTTTCTGGAAGACATTAACTTCAACACCCAAAGCGGAACAGTTTACCAAGACACTTATATAACCAGTGATGCGCGCTCATTTTCAGTTCACCTGAAGAAAGAAATCACTTCTGGAACCTATCACTATCCAAGCGTGGGGGGCCCATTTACGCTGTTGCAATATAGCGAAATGCGCTACGTGGGCGATGGATATATAAATTGGAGCCTGGACATACTTGAAGCAACGCTTGAACTGGAAGTTACCGATGAACGTCGCTACCACGCGAAGACCTTGTTGGTAAAAGCCAAAACACCCAACGGGTTGATTTTGAACATCAACGCAGATTTCGATATTTACCTGGCCAAGGATTGACTGAGGCAACCCATGTCTTCATCAGCAGAGACAGGCGATACCGTGCGTTTCGTTGAGAAGCTTGGGGACGCGGCGAGGGTTCTCTTCTGATGATCATTGCTATACCTCCTTCGCAAGCAGGCTCGCTCCCACACGGTGATGCAGTGAACACAAAATCTGTCGACACTGCTGATCACTGTGGGAGCGAGCCTGCTCGCGAAGGCGTCAGCTCTTGCAACACCCCTCTCCCTGACTGTCACACTTTGTCTCATCTTCAGTTATGCTCGCCGTTCGTCGTAACCGCCGGAGCTGCTGACCTTATGTCCCCCATTCGCCTGTTTGTCCCCCTCGCCCTTTCCTTGCTGGCGGCCTGCGCCACGCAACCGAAACACAACGTGACCGTGGAAAAACAAAGCGAATGCCCCGTGCGGCTCAACGTCGGGCAAAACCTGATCATCAGCCTGCCAAGCAACCCGACCACCGGCTACCGCTGGGCGATTCAGGATTCGGCTGGCGGCGTGTTGCGCGCCCTCAGCCCCGAGGTTTACAGCAATCCGGAAGATGCCGGCGTGGTGGGCGCAGCGGGGGTTTCGACCTGGCGCTTCCAGGCCTTCGCGGCCGGCACCGGGCGTTTGCGCCTGACTTCGCAACAACCGTGGGCTCCGGAAGTGCTGCCAGTGGAAACCTTTGACTGCGCCATTTCCGTGGAATGATCGGGTTCGCGAATCCTTCCTGACATTCGCGATAACCGCGCACGATTCCATGATCTATTAGTATAAAAAACTGTCATTTCTGTCAGTTACCAGTCCTTCGCACTCACGTTTAGAGTGGACGCAGAGCAGCTCCCCATGAGCTGTCGCGTATTCAAGGAACGGCCATGAGCACTCAAGACAAGGATTCCAAACCCCAAGCCAACGCCTTCACCTGCCAGATTGAAGGCGCAGAGGCGTTCAGCTTTCCGTTAGTCACTGCGTTCCGCACCGAGCGAATTACCATCACGGGCGCCGACTATCTCCCACTTGATCAGGATATTTACAAGATTGAGTTCACTTTCGATAACGACATCGTGACTGCCGAATACAACCTCGGCCATGCCAAGGTAAAGGTCGACACCGAGACGGGGAAGGCCAACATACGATATACGCCGATCAGCATGACCCTGAAGCTGACCGTTGACCATTTCTCCAAGTCCGTCTCCGGCGTATATGCCATCGATACGGTCCAGGACTACGGCGGTGTGATAACCCCTGGAATCAAGCTGAACGGGAATTTCGCAGTCAATTATATCGACAGCTGAGACAGCCTTGGCCCGCTGAGCTGCGCAGAGCGTGACTCACAACTTCAGATCGCCTCGTGCGCGGCGACTCAAAGTCGCCGAATCACCCGTCTTTAACCGCACCGAAGCGGCTTATCAGCAATTCAAGCATCCATGCCGCACTTTGGCTAAAATGCCGGCCTTTTCCACCGACACCGCCGGACGCCGCCGTGAGCAAAGAACCCGATCGCCTATTCGCCCAGCCTTTGGCCCAGGTGCCTGACTTCGCCTTCAATGAAGACGTGGTGCGGGTATTCCCGGACATGATCAAGCGCTCGGTGCCGGGTTACCCGACCATCGTCGAAAACCTCGGCGTGCTCGCGGCGCAGTTCGCCCAGCCGAACAGCGTGCTCTACGACCTCGGTTCGTCGCTCGGGGCAGTCACTCAAGCCCTGCGCCGTCATGTGCGCACTGACGGTTGCCGGGTCATCGCTGTGGATAACTCGGCGGCGATGGTCGAGCGTTGCCGTGAGTACCTCAATGGTCAGGATTCGATGTTTCAGGAATTGCTGCCAGTCGAGGTGATCGAGGGCGATATCCTCGCGCTGGAGTTTCAACCGGCCTCGGTGGTGGCGCTGAACTTCACCCTGCAATTCATCGCCCCGGACCAGCGCACCGCGTTGCTCTCGCGCATTCGCCAATCGTTGTTGCCCGGCGGCGCGCTGATTCTCTCGGAAAAGCTGCGCTTCAACGATGCCGAAGAACACGCCCTGCTCACCGACCTGCACGTGGCGTTCAAACGCGCTAACGGCTATAGCGAACTGGAAATCGCCCAGAAGCGCAGCGCCATCGAAAACGTCATGAAGCCCGACAGCCTCGAAGAACACCGCGAACGCCTGCTGGCCGCCGGGTTCTCGAAAGTCGTGCCGTGGTTCCAGTGTCTTAACTTTGCCTCGTTGATTGCCTTGCCATGATTGATCTGTCCCCCCTCGCCCGCCGTCTGGCCGGCACACCGCTGGCCGAATGGGCCAACTCCCTGCAAGCGCAACTCGACAAGAAAATGGAGAAGGGCCACGGCGATCTGGAGCGCTGGCAAAGTGCGCTGGACGCCTTGCCGAAAATCCAGCCAAGCGAAATCGACCTGCTCAACGGCCTGAAACTCGACACCGATTGCGACGACGACACCCGCGCGCAGATGCGCACCGCGCTGATGGGCCTCTCGCCATGGCGCAAAGGGCCGTTCGACCTGTTCGGTGTGCATGTCGACACCGAATGGCGTTCGGACTGGAAGTGGTCGCGCGTCTCCCCGCACCTCGACCTGAAGGGCAAACGCATCCTCGATGTCGGCTGCGGCAACGGCTACTACATGTGGCGCATGCTCGGCGCCGGTGCCGACAGCGTGATCGGTGTCGACCCGAACTGGCTGTTCTTCTGCCAGTTCCAGGCTGTGCAGCGTTACTTGTCCGAGCCGAATGCCTGGCACCTGCCGTTCCCGTTTGAAGACCTGCCGCCGAATCTGGAAGGCTTCGACACAGTATTTTCCATGGGCGTGTTCTATCACCGTCGCTCGCCGATCGAGCATTTGCTGGCGCTGAAGGATTGCCTGGTCAAGGGTGGGGAACTGGTGCTGGAAACCCTCGTGGTCGAAGGCGACAAGCATCAGGTGCTGGTGCCGGAAGATCGCTACGCGCAGATGCGCAACGTGTGGTTTTTGCCGTCGGTGCCGGCGCTGGAATTGTGGCTGCGCAGAGCCGGATTCAGCGATATTCGTTGTGTGGATGTCAGTACCACGACGGTGGAAGAACAACGCGGGACGGAGTGGATGAAGTATCAGTCGCTGAGTGATTTTCTGGATCCTGAGGATCACAGCAAAACCATTGAAGGGCTGCCGGCGCCGATGCGGGCAGTTATCGTCGCCAGGAAGTAAGCGTATTTTCCCATGACCGCGGTGGGCCTGCCCCTCACCCCAGCCCTCTCCCCAGGGAGAGGGAGCTGATTGTTGAGCTTTTCAAAACTTGAGTCCGACTCGGTATTTCAGGTCGGCGGACTTGGTCCATCCAACTCGGTCGGTCCCCTCTCCCTCTGGGAGAGGGTTAGGGTGAGGGGCTTTTGGTGCGTCTGGCGCGGAAAAACTCGGTCAGCACCGCACCACACTCTTCAGCCAGCACCCCGCCCTCATACAGCACCCGGTGATTCAAAAAGCCCTGGGTAAAAAACTGTCCCTGACTCTGCACAATCCCGGCCTTGGGTTCCAGCGCGCCGTACACCACCCGCGCCACCCGCGAATGCACGATCAGCCCGGCGCACATGCTGCACGGTTCCAGCGTCACATACAGCGTGCTGCCCGGCAGGCGATAGTTATCCACTGCCTGCGCGGCGGCGCGGATCGCGACCATTTCGGCGTGGGCACTCGGGTCACTGGTGCTGATCGGGCAATTGAAGCCGCGACCGATGATCACGCCATCGTGCACCAGCACCGCGCCCACCGGCACCTCACCGAGGGCGGCGCCCTGTGCGGCGAGGGTCAGGGCTTCGCGCATGAAGTCGCGGTCGCGGCTGCGGTCGATGATCGCCGCCGGGCGGATCTGGCGCATCACTTCACCTCGATCGCGGCCATCAGGCCGGTTTCCATGTGGTCGATGACATGGCAGTGGAACATCCACACCCCCGGGTTATCCGCCACCAGCGCCACTTGCGCACGCTCGTTCTTGCCCAGCAGATAGGTGTCGGTGAAATACGGAATGACTTTGTGCCGGTTCGATGCGATCACCTTGAAGCTCATGCCGTGCAGGTGGATCGGGTGCTGGTACTGGGTCATGTTCTTCAATTCGAAAATATAGCTCTGACCCAGTTTCAGGCTGGCAATCGGTCGGTCAGCACAGGTCTTGTCGGTGATGTCCCAAGCCTTGCCGTTGATCTGCCACAGGCTCGGCGGTTTGCCGTTTTCGGTGTTCACCGAGACCGAGCCGACCCATTCGAAATTGAAGTTGAGTTTCTCGGCATTGGCCAGGTCCGGCTCGGCCACCGGGTTGGCCGGCAGGGCTTTCGGCCAGTCCGTCGGCGCGTCGGTGTTGGCGACCGAACGTAGCGTGCCCAGACGCACCGGGCCGTTGCGCAGCGACAACTCTTCACCCGCCGCCGGGGCCTTGATCGCCAGGCAAATGCGCATGCCGGGGCCGAGCCAGTATTCCTTGCCCAACGGGCGGGGCTCGACCGGGTTGCCATCCAGCGCGTAGATCTTCGCTTCGACACCGGGGATGTTGATGCGATAGGTCAGGGTATTATCGAGATTGAGCAAACGCACCCGGGTGATCTGCCCGGCCGGCAGATCAATCACCGGCAACGGCACACCATTGATCGTCGACAGGCGCCCAGCGGTACCGCCACGGGCCGCTTCGCGGGGGATGCTGAATTCGACGAACTGGCCTTGCTCGTCGATGTGCCAGTTCTTCAGGCTCAGGGTTTTCTCGTACTTGAACCCGGTCGGCTCGCGTTCTTCGATGATCAGCGGCCCGACCAGCCCGCGCCCCAGTTCCTCGCTGCTGCTGACATGCGGGTGATACCAATAGCTGCCGGCGTCCGGCACGCGGAATTTGTAGTCGAAGTATTCGCCCGGCAATACCGGCAGTTGCGATACGTAGGGCACGCCGTCCATCTCCAGCGGCAGGCGGATGCCGTGCCAGTGAATGGTAGTCGCCACCGGCAGGTGATTGATGAAGCGCACCCGCAGCCATTCACCCTGACGCACACGCAACTCGGTGCCCGGCGCCGACGGGCCGAACGCCCAGGCTTCGGTCTTGTGGCCCGGCACCAGCTCGACATCGAGCGGCGCGGCGATCAGTTCATAGTCGTGGCCGGCCTCGGCGTCGGCCATCTTGCCCAGCCAGTAACGCGACGCGCCTCCCGCGCCCACGCCAACGACAACAAGACCGGCCAGGCCACCGAGGATTTGGCGACGGGTAAAGGACATGAACTCAACTACCTCACGTATCAGCGACAGACCCCGAGGGATCCGCAAAAGGCGAATACGATACACCCGCAGTTGAGAAACAGTAAGGGCGACCTGCGGCCGCACGTCTTGTCGGCCTTATGCGCGCAGCCCGGTAATCAGGTGCAGCACGCCGCCCTCAAGCGGCATGACGCCCGCCACACCGGCCACACTCAGGGCCTGACGGTCGACACGGGCCTCGTCGTGCAGCGCCACGCGCACCCGAGTCAGCGCCACCGGTTGCTGCGACTTGAGGTTATCCACACCGCCCAGCGCCGCAACAATCTCGGCGCTCAGGCCGGCAATCGGTTCGGCGACGGCTTTCACCTCATCCGGGACCAGATCCGGCGTCAGTGCTTTCCAGAATGCCTGCTGCAATTTGTCGAACATGTTCAATTCTCCATTACCGGCGAGGCATCGACTTTCGCCCCATGAAACTGCTGCAAGGCTGCGCGCACGTCGGCGGCGCTTTCCAGATTCGAAACCTGTTCGGCGATGATTCGACAGTCGGCCAGATTCACCTCCCGCACCGCCGACTTGATCGCCGGAATCAACGGCACGCTTACCGACAATTCATCCACACCGAGCCCCAGCAGCAACGGCACCGCAAGGCGTTCAGACGCCATGGCGCCGCAGACGCCGACCCATTTGCCGTGGGCATGGGCCGCCTTAACCGTCATCGCGATCAGGCGCAGCACCGAAGGGTGAAAGCTGTCCGCCTGACTGGCCAGACGCGGATGATCGCGATCCATGGCCAGGGTGTATTGGGTGAGGTCGTTGGTACCGATGGAGAAAAAATCCACGTGCGGGGCCAGCACATCGGCCATCAGCGCGGCGGCTGGCACTTCGATCATGATTCCCAGCTTTGGCATGTGCCTAATGCCGACTACTCGCGCCTCCTCTTCGAGGATCTGCCGCGCCAGACGCAGCTCGGCCAGATTCGTGACCATCGGCAACATGATGTGCAGACGCGTCAGTTCACAGCAGGCGAGGATTGCGCGGAACTGCTCACGCAACAGTTGCGGTCGCTCAAGGCACAGGCGAATGCCGCGCAAACCAAGGAAGGGATTGGTTTCGCTGTCCATCGGCACGTAGGCCAGCGGTTTGTCGCCACCGACATCGAGGGTGCGCACCACCAGATTGTGTGCCGGCCCGATGGTGCGCGCGATGGCGCTGTAAGTGGCCACCTGTTCGTCATGGCTCGGCGATTGCTGACGGCCCAGGTAGAGAAATTCCGAACGCAGCAGCCCCACGCCATTCGCGCCCAGCTCCATGGCCTGGGCGGTTTCTTCCTGCGAGGCAACGTTGGCGGTGACTTCGATGTGCTGACCGTCACGGGTGCAGGCCGCCTCGCTGGCCTGCGCCAGTTCCTGCTGATGACGCTGGCGCTGGCGCTCATGCCGCGTGCGCAATTGGTCAATGGACTCGGCGTCCGGGTGCAACTGCAATTCGCCTTTGTCGGCATCGAGCAGCACCCGCGTGCCGTTGCCGAGCCCGAGCATTTGCAATGGCATGCCACAGATCGCCGGCAAGCCACAGGCCCGCGCGAGGATCGCGACATGGCTGGTGGCGCCACCGCCGACGGTGGCAAACCCGAGCACTTTGCGCGTATCGAGCCCGGCGGTCTGGGACGGGGTCAACTGATCGGCGACCAGAATGGTGTCGTCCGGCAACTCCAGCGCTTGCTCGTGAACACCAAGGATCAGCTTCAGCACGCGCTGGCCGACATCATCCAGATCCGCCGCGCGCTCGGCCAGCAAGGCATTGCCCAGCGAGCGAAACATCGCCGCCGTTGCATCGGTGCTGGTCTTCCAGGCAAACGCCGCGCTTTTGCCCGCGTCAATCAGCGCCCTGGCCTGATCCAGCAGGCTCGGGTCGGCCAGCAGTTCCTGATGCGCCTTGAAGATCTCCGCCTGCGCCTGGCCGCTGGCGGTGTCACGCAGATGTTGCAGAGCCATGTCGGCTTCGATCAGGGCCTGGCTCAACGCCTCCAGTTCGATTGGCGGCTCGGCGCCGAACTCGTTGACCGTGAGCGACGCTTCGACGATCTGCATGACTTGTCCCAACGCCGAACCGGGCGAGGCGCAGACACCGCGCAGGATGTTCGGCATTTCTGCTGCGTTGGCTTCGACCGGTGCAGGCGCTGTCACCGCTTCGCCGCAGCCTTCGTTCAGCAAGCGTGTCAGCGCCGCGACCGCTGCCTCGGCATCTTCACCTTCGGCGCTGACCTGCACACTGTCGCCATGGGCCGTCTGCAACGCCATGATTGCCACCAGGGACTTGCCGTTGGCTTGGGCTTGCAGCTTGTGCAGATGGATGGTCGCTGAAAATGCTTTGGCCGCTTGGGCGAATACTGCCGCAGGCCGCGCGTGCAGGCCATTGGGATTGGGCAGATGGATCGGCTGCGAGAACACCGCGTCGCCCGGCACCGGCGCTGGATGTTCGCCGGCGGCTGCGCCGACCACGACGTCCAGCACTGGCTGGCCCACCTCGACCAACCCGGTTGAGCCAACGAGTGAATCGAACGTCTCGCCGCTGACCACCAGCATCAAGGTCAACAAACTGCGCGCGTGCAGGGCAATATAGTCAGCATCGAAGTCGATCAGCGCCTGCCCCGCTTCGACCCGCTGCCCCGCTTCAACGCGGCGGGTGAATCCTTCGCCGGCGAGATTCACCGTGTCCAGGCCGATATGCATCAACACCTGCACACCCGCGTCACTGGTGATGGTGAGCGCGTGCCCGCTGGTCTGCACATCGCTGACCACACCGGCCAACGGTGCGCAGAGCGTTGACGAAGTCGGGTCGATGCACAAACCGTCGCCGATGATCCGCCCGGCAAACACCGGGTCGGGCACCTGGTCCAGCGCCATCAGCACGCCGGATAAAGGAGCCAGCAGCTGCAATTGTTGGGGTGTGGCCATGACATCACCTGAGCTTGTATTGATTGAATGAGCGGTCGCAGCCGCTTTGCTTATTTCCACCAGTATTCAACCTGCAAGCCGACATTGGCGCCGTGCCGTGCGTTGCCGAAGGCGCCCGTGTCGGACAGCGCCGAACCTTTGGCCAACAGGTTGGCGGCACGCTTGGCTGCCTGGTTCCAGCTGGCATAGGTGTAATACAGACGCACCTCGGGCCGCGCCCAGAATTCCGGGCCTTTCGGTGACCAGGTCGGCGCGAAGGTGAACTTGCTCAGCTTGCGCGTGCCGTCCGCCGCCTCGACCTGATCGTGACCCAGTTCGGTCACCAGTTTGAACTGCTCGCTCAGTGCATAGGCCGGACGCACACCGAGTGACAGCCAGTTCTGATCGGCGCCGCCCTGACGAATATCTTTCTGATACACCGCCTGGAATTGTCCGCCAAAACGTGGCGTCAGTTGCCAGTCGAAGAACTCGACGATCCGATAACTCTTGTTGCGGTCATCAAGCCTGACGTTACCGGTATAGCCCAATCCGGTGCCCGGCCCTTCACCGTATTGCAGCGCCAGTTTGTTCTTGCCGCCGAGAAAGTCCTGCTGCACGTGCTGAGTGGTAATCGCCCAGCCACGGTGGGCGTCGCGGCTGTCGGGCTTGTCGATGTAGCTGAGGCCGAACTCAAGTTCACCGCCCGGGTTACTGTTGAAACCGCCGACGTTGAAGTCGTGGCGGTTGATGTAATCCTTCTGATAAAGGTTGTCCTTGCGTGAAAAGGCGTAGCTGTATTTCAGGCCACCGAGCAACACGTCTTCAATGCCTGCACCGGTGGCGCTCTGGTTCCAGTAATAGAAATCGGAAATATGGATGTCGTTACGTTTGTAGTAACGCCGCCCGGCCCACAGCGAGCCGCCGTTGAGCGCGGGCATCGCCGACCATTGCGCATACGCCTGCGGCAGGCGAATCGAGCCGTTTTCTTCCTTGAACGTCAGGCTGCGGTCGTAACGGTTGTACAGCGATGCCATGCCGTCGACGCTCAGCACCGAGCCGTCGTCGAGGGTATACAGATCCTGGCGCAGCTCGAGCTCACCGTACTGCTCGCACTCGTTACCGAGGCGATATTTGGTCTGCGCGCCGGGCAACTGGAAACACGACTGGCTGCCGCTGTTGACCGAAGTACCGACACCGCTGCGCAGATAGCCGCCGAACTCCAGCGCCTGTGAGGACGTCGGCATTGCCAGAAAAATCCCCGCGACTGCCAGACTGTAATTTATGGTTGCTCTCATATATGCCACCCGTTGTTTTTATTGTGTGGTTGCAGGAATTCAGCGCGCACAAATCCCCCGCGCAGCGTTCTGCGTGTTTTTTCAAAGGTTGTTATTCAGTTAAAAAATCAGGGGTCGGTCAGGTGCAGCACGAAGGATTCGTAAGGTCGCAACTGCAGCAATCGCGAGCGTTGCGGGCAGTCCGGGTAGTTGCTGATCAACAGGCGCTGCTCCTGGGCTTCGTCGATCAGCGCCGGTAGCTCGACCTCACAGGCGGTGCCATAGAAATTGTTCACCACTAACAAGCGTTCTCCCGTCCCCTCGCGCAGGTACGCCCAGACCTGTGGATGCTCCGGCAACAACTGCCGATAGATGCCATCGGAGATCAACGCTTCAGTGCGGCGTAAAGCGATCAGGCGCCGATAGTGATGCAGCACCGACTCCGGGTCGTGCAGTTGATGCGCGACATTGATCTGTGCGGCATTGGCCGGCACGCCAATCCATGGTTCGCTGCGCGTGAAGCCGGCGTTGTGCCCGGCGTGCCAGTGCATCGGCGTGCGCCCGTTGTCGCGGGACTTCTGCATGATCGCCGCCATGTTGTCGAGGTCGCTGGTGCCGGCTTCACGCTTGAGGCGAAAGATATTCAGGGTTTCGACGTCACGGTATTGCTCGATGCTCTCGAACCCCGGATTGGTCATTCCCAATTCTTCGCCCTGATAGACGAAGGGCGTGCCCTGCAGAAAGTGCAGCGCAGTGCCGAGCATCTTCGCCGACAGCTCGCGGTATTCGCCGTCGTTGCCGAATCGCGAGACCACGCGCGGCTGATCGTGATTACACCAGAACAGCGCATTCCAGCCACCGCCCGCCTGCATGCCGGTCTGCCAGTCGGACAGGATCTGCTTGAGCTGGAGGAAGTCGAAATCCGCGCGCACCCATTTCTGCAGGTTCGGGTAATCGACCTTCAAGTGATGAAAGTTGAAGGTCATCGACAATTCTTTCGACTGCGGATTGGAGTAGCGGATGCAGTGTTCGAGGCGGGTCGAGGACATCTCGCCGACGTTGATCAGCTCATGCCCTTCGAAGACTTCGCGGTGCATTTGCTGCAAGTACGCATGCACGTTAGGCCCATCGGTGTAGAAGCGCCGACCGTCGCTGTCGTCCTCGGGGAAGTCCGCCGGTTTCGAGATCAGATTGATCACGTCCAGACGAAAACCACCGACGCCCTTGTCGCGCCAGAAACGCATCATTTTGAATACTTCGTCGCGGACTTTAGGGTTGTCCCAATTGAGGTCGGCCTGGGTGTGGTCGAACAGGTGCAGGTAATACTGGCCGGTCTGCGCTTCGTATTCCCAGGCCGAACCGCCGAACTTGGATTCCCAGTTGTTCGGCTGGTCGCGCCAGATGTAGAAGTCACGGTAAGGGTTGTCGAGGCTGCTGCGGGCCTGCTGGAACCAGACGTGCTCGATCGAGGTGTGGTTGACCACGATGTCGAGCATCAGCTTGATCCCGCGTTTGCCCGCTTCGGCGATCAGCAGTTCACAGTCGGCCATGCTGCCGTAGCTCGGATCGACCGCGTAGTAGTCGCTGATGTCGTAGCCGTTGTCGCGCTGCGGCGAGCGCAGGAACGGCGTGATCCACAGGTAATCGACCCCCAGCCATTGCAGATAATCGAGCTTGGCGACGATGCCGAGCAGATCGCCGGTGGCGTTGCCCGTATGGCTGTGAAAGCTCTTCGGGTAGATCTGGTAGATCACCGAACGTTGCCAGTCTTGCATGGCGCGACTCCTTTATTGATTTCAGGCAACCCGGTAACCCGGACGGACGATCTTCATGCTCAGCACGCAGGTCAGGGCAAACGGCACGAGCATGGCGATCAGCATCCCGATGACGAACATCGGGATGAACTGCGGAACGATCGAGATGAAACCGGGCAAGCCACCGACGCCGATGGCCGAGGCCTGGATCTTGTTCAGCGAGAGGAACATGCAACCCAGCGCCGAACCGGCCAGCGCGGCGTAGAACGGAAACTTGTAGCGCAGGTTGACGCCGAACATCGCCGGCTCGGTGATGCCGAAATACGCAGAAATCGCCGAGGTCGAGGCCATGCTCTTGTCTCGCGCATTGCGCGTCATCCAGAACACCGCCAGGGCCGCGCTGCCCTGCGCCAGATTGGACATGACAATCATCGGCCAGATGAAGGTGCCGCCCTGGCTGGAAATCAATTGCAGGTCCACGGCGAGGAACATGTGGTGCATGCCGGTGATTACCAGCGGCGCATACAACAGGCCGAAAATCAGACCGCCCACCAACGGCGCCAGATCGAACAGCATCACCAGCCCTTCGGTGATGTAGATGCCGATATGCCGGGTCACCGGGCCGATGATCGCCAACGCCAGCACGCCAGTGACAACGATGGTAGTGATCGGCACCACCAGCAACTGCACCGCGTTGGGCACGCGTGCGCGCAGCCATTTTTCGATCACGCTCATTACGTACGCCGCCAGCAGGATCGGCAGGATCTGCCCTTGGTAACCGACCTTTTCCACCTGGAACAGGCCGAGGATGTCGAAGTACGGCAGTTGCTGCCCGTCCAGCCCGGCCACGGCCTTGCCGTAATTCCAGGCGTTGAGCAGGTCCGGGTGCACCAGCATCAGTCCGAGGACTATGCCAAGGATTTCGCTGCCGCCGAAACGCTTGGCCGCCGACCAGCCGACCAGCGCCGGCAGGAACACGAACGAGGTGTTGGCCATCAGATTGATCAGGCTCCATAACCCGTCGAGGTTGGGATAGGCATCGAGCAGGGTCTGGCCCTCGATGAACATGCCCTTGGCGCCGAGCAGGTTGTTGATGCCCATCAACAGGCCGGCAATGATCAGCGCCGGCAGGATCGGCATGAACACATCGGAAAACACCCGCACCAGCCGCTGCATGGCGTTGATCTTCTCGGCGCTTTTCTGTTTAACGTCGGCGATGGTTGATGCCGCAAGGCCAGTCTGCTGGCGCAGTTGGGCGTAAACCTTTTCAACATCACCCGGGCCGATGACCACTTGATACAACCCGCCGGTGAAGAACGAACCCTTGACCAGATCGACGCCATTGAGCGCGGCCACATTCACCAGCGCGGGGTTCTTCAGCGCCAGGCGCAAACGCGTCACGCAATGCGCCGCCTGCTCGATGTTGTCACGGCCACCAAGGCTTTCCAGCAGCTCCTTGGCGATGTTCGGATAGTCATGGCTCATGCTTGTTCTTCCGTCGTGGATTGTTGTTATTGGCAGCACGCCGAAACGAAAAATACTCGTCTGTACGAGTTAATGCAACAACTCGTCTGTACGAGTTTGCATCCGTGGATGAACGTCAGAAAAACGCGGATTCTTCCTACTCTGACCTAAGATGTTTTCCTTCGTCCGCATGGACAAACCCCTACCCTGCCCTTAAGGTTCGGGGTTTTGAGCACCGTCGGCACAGAGTCCAGCCATGAGCAAATACAACCAGATCTACAGCGATTTGCTTGCCAGCATCACCACGCAGCGCCTGGAGCGCGGCGCCCGGCTGCCTTCCGAAACCGAGCTGATGGACACCTATCAGGCCAGCCGTGGCACGGTACGCAAGGCCATCGACCAGTTGCAGGAGCGCGGTTTCGCTCAGAAGATTCACGGCAAAGGCGCGTTCGTGCTGTCGACCAACCCGATCGAATTCCAGCTCGGCGGCATCGTCAGTTTCCAGGAGACCCACCCGCGACTGGGCAACGACGTCAGCACCGAAGTGGTCGAGATGTGTCAGGTGCCGCTGGAAGGTGCGCTGCTCGAACACATCAATGCCGAACCCGGCAGCCCGATCACCCGGATCAAGCGGGTACGGCGCATCGACGGCAAACGGGTCATCCTCGACATCAACCACTTCGTCAGCGACGTGATCCCCGACCTGTCAGCAGACATCGCCGAACATTCGATCTACGCCCACATCGAACAGACCCTGCAACTGCAGATCGCCTACGCCCAGCGCACCATCGAAGCCGTGCCGTGCAGCAAGGACGACCAACAACACCTGGATCTCGACGGCCAGAGCCATGTCATCGTGGTCAGCAACCAGACCTTCCTGCAGGACGGCCGCCAGTTCGAATACACCGAATCGCGGCATACGCTGGACAAGTTCTATTTTTCGGATGTGGCGCGGCGCTGACGTTCGCCAACAGGCGAGCCCATTTCAAAATATGTGATTCGCTGACAAGCCGCGATGACCTCCGGTAGTATGCCGCCGTGGCTATGGAACACCTTCCTTCTATCCTCCATGAACTAGGGGTTCCGCTCTCCACACCGCGCCTGCTTATTGCAGGCGTTTTCGTATCGATTGCACAGGTGAGCTTCAGCTCACTGGAAACGGCGACCAAGGAAGAAATCATGATGAATCAGGAGCTGTTCCTGCGGCGCCGTACAAAACTTCACGTCCCTGCCGGCTCTGGCGGAGTCACACGCGCGCAGGTCGCATCAGCGGTCAAAGAAGTCGCGGCGTTTCGATATGTACTCTCTGAACCGCTAATCGAGCGAATCGGCATGCTATCTGCGGTCGAACTCAAGAATTGGCTGCGTGAAGTCATTCGAGTCCTGCGGCGTCGCAGCGGTGCTCATGTACATCACCGACCGTTCTATCCTGACTTCCCCCATCAGGTCCTCGAAGCGACAGAGGCGGAGTTGTATCTCAACGCCGTCATTCACTACCACACACTTCGGCGCCTGCCACCCAGCGAACAGGTTCGGCCAGCCATGCTTGAAGGCAACTTCATCCATTGGGTTATCGAACCGGGAAGTGTCAGCGAGTTCGAGGCATTGCTGGAGCCGCTGGTCTCATCGCGCACCTCGCTGTCCGAAGAGGAAGCCGCGGATGTCACTTGGTTTATCCGAACTTACAGAAACGACGTGTTCCGTCTGCTGCCCGATACCATCCCGTTCCGCGAGATTCGCGCGCTGGTCGGCGGCGCGCTGATCCTGCATATCGGTGACGATGCCCGGGTCGAGGAATTCCTTGAGCAAAATGTCGAAACGGCAACGGACGTGCTGCGCGTGGCGATCACACTGCATGGTGGAGACGTGTCGCTGGCGACAGCGCAGACGCGCTTTCGCAAACTGAAACGTTCGATGCGGCGCAAGCTGTTGCGCCTGCTCGACCGCACGCCCAACGTTACGGAAGATGTGATGCGCCAGGCCGAACGCTGGAAACGCCTGGCCGAAGTCCTGCATCCAGGCGATTACGCTGAGAAGTATCCGCGAGCATTTGCGGCCATCACCGCAGCGCGACGCAATGATCCGCCGGCCTCGTTCGGGTCGCGTGTCGAAACCATGCTTGCCCAACGCCAGATCGCCGCGCTTATGCCGATGCTGCAGGATCGTCCCGGAGAATTCGCGCGCCGTCTGGACGTGATGTTACGGCGTGCCACAGAACCGGACGCGGTGCTCGACGCCTTTGCGGCTGTCGCGGCGCAAGTGTCCTCACCTGTGCTGCTGCAATTGCTGGCCCAGGTAAATGCCCCGCGCCCCCTGCCCTTGCGGGCGTTCACACCAAAAGGAGCGCTGGCGAAAGTCTTCGGCACTGCTGATCGTCGAGAGTCGATCGCACCGCAGGTATTGGCACGTGCCGCACAGATTTGCGAGAACGCCCTGATCGCGCGTTTCACGTTGCTGCCACCACTGGGGCGTTGTTTCATCGATCCGGCGTTGCGCGAATACCGGGTGCCACTGGCACAGCGCGCCGCAGCGAAGTCGCTGCGAACACTGGTACGCGGCAGTCGGTTGCCAATGCCGGACACGCGATTCATTCGCCTGTTCCTGTGGTGGAAGAATGGTCGTGACCGTACGGACATCGACTTGTCGGCCGCCTTCTTCGACACCGACTTCGTCTTCAAGGAAGCGATCGCCTATTACAACCTCAAAGGTTATGGCGGTTACCACAGCGGCGACATCGTCGACGCGCCCAACGGCGCCTCCGAATTCATCGACCTCGACCTTGATGTTCTCGTCAAAAAGGGCGTCCGCTATGTCGTCACGTCCCTCAATTCGTTTACCTGGCAGCCATATTGTGATCTTCCGGAATGCTTCGCAGGCTGGATGGCCCGCGCCGACACGGCATCTGGCGAAGTGTTCGAGCCGCGCACCGTGGTCGACCGCATCGATATCGCCTCCGACACGAGTATCTGCCTGCCATTCGTGATGGACCTGGAGGAGCGACGCATGATCTGGGCCGATCTGGGGCTGACTTCATCGCCCCGCTGGAACAACGTCGACAACAACCTCAGCGGAGTTTCGTTGATGCTGCGCGCCCTGGTGCATACACCAAGGCCGGATCTGCACACGCTTTTCGATTTACATGTGCGGGCACGAGGCGAACGAGTGCCCTCTGCAGAGCAGGCGCAGAGGGTGTTCGCACCTGAACAAGGTCTGACTCCGTTCGATACGGATCTGATTCGGTCTGAATATCTTTGATATCTGCGAAAGCACTGGCTCACTTTCAAAAGGACAACACGCAATAGCCGAGTAACACCCTCCCCTTGAGCACATCGGTCATCTTCCGCCTTTGTGTCTCAAGGATGAACACCCGCATGACCGCTCCCGAACGTCGTCTGCTGCCAAACGCAGCGGACAAAACCGCCCTCAAAGCCATCGCCACGACCATTGTGCAGAACTGCCCGAGCCTGCTCGATGCGGCCAGGCAAGTTGCGATCGAACTGCTGACCGACAAAGGGCTATCCGGCCTCGATCCCGACCAGGTTTATTTCCATCGATTCAAAACGGCGCAAAGCAGCACGCTGACCTTTACCGGTTGGGAACACTTGCTGGAAAAGCCTTATGAAACGCTCACCCTCACGCAGTTGGTGATCCATCGATTTCGTGCGACCGATCAAGACAACGCAGATTTGCTGGGCCTTTACTGTGGCTTCTACTCGGATGGCCCGGACGCGGAGAATTTCAATCAGAGCAACGAAGTGCGACTGCTTGGCAGCGATATGCTGAAGGCATTCTGGGCCGTTGATTTCAGCACGCGTTACAGCGATCAATTGGCCAAATTCTGGCAAACCTCGTCGGAAGATTTCCGCGCCCTGGCCAAGTGCAACTTCCTCGGTCAGGCGGTGCAGGCGCTGCAACAGGGGGACGTTGACGGCAATGATTTTCAACGCATCGTCACCTCGCTGATCGGCCCCGTGACCTGGCCGGTAACCCTGCAAATGCTCCGATCGACGTACCCGGTCGGCGCGCAGGTGCGCACGCTGGATCTGGACGGTCACGTCGCCACCAACGTGCTGCGTCTGGTCGAAGACAGTGGCCGGCAGACCCTTTACCTGCCGGGACAAGCCCAGGCCTTTCGGTTGATGGACACTGCGGCGGATCTGCACTGGTGGTTGCTTGAGCAGATGAATTCAGAGCAGAAACGCTCTTTGTTTCTGAAGCACTTCTCGCTGGCTGATAGCAATCACATCACTGAGAACATCACTGATCTGATGAACCGCCTGGTGAGCACTTGGGGCCACAGCGATCACCGGATGATCAACCGCAGCAACGTTGCGATCAGCGGTGACGCCTTCACGTGGTTAAGCGAGTCGACTCGCGCGGGCATGATTGCCGAGGCGCATCTGGTGCTCACGTCCAACAGTGAGCTACGCAGGAAACTCTGGACCGGGTATCTGAGCGCCGGGCTGAAAGTGTTCGGCCCGATGGCGGCCGTGGGCTGGCCTGTGGCTTTGCCCTTGATCGGCGCCGGCGTCGCGAACATGGGGCTGAACATCGATCAGGCGATCAACGGCATTACGGCGACCGAACGTAGAGCCGGGGTGATCGGTGCGGTGCTCAGCGCTATCGAAACCGTATTCAATGTGCCGTTCCTGATCGGCACCGGCGCGCAACTGGAAGTTGGACCACAGGTCGAGTATGCCGAGGCTGAAGAGATGCGTGGTCTGGTCGAGCTTGCCTCGGCTGACACGCGATTATTGCCACCTGTGGATCCGCCACCCGTCACAGCGGCTGAAGAAGCAAGCAGCGAGTTGGCAAACAAGATCCCCAGCGGGGCGACATTGGTCGACGTCACTGAGCCCTTGAATACGCCTGCCACACGGCAAGGTTCGACATTTCCACAAGTACCTGCCAGCTATCGATGCAACGAGTTACTTGCGCAACATTCCGTAGAGGCGACGCCGGGGAAATACGAAGGCATCTACCGCCTCGACAACGAGCCCGGTCATGCCATCGAAATGGATGGCGCCGCCTATTACGTGCGCTACTTCGCCGACTCGCAGGACAGCGGCAACTGGGCAATCATCAATCCCGAGCGCCCCAATCAGTTCGCTTATTCGTTACCGGTCCGCCTGGGAAGCGCTGGCAAGTGGGAGCGCATGCCTGCGCTGCGGCTGCGCGGAGGCGGCCAATGCGTGGGCAAGGCGTGTGCGCCGGAGACAGATTTGAGCCCTTCTGAGGCAACACCATCGGTGGATCTGCCACGCGTCGAACCGCTTCCAGGCGTTCCGTGCCCGCTGCGCCTGGTTACGGCGCTCAAAGATATTTCAGAGACGGAAAAACCCGGAATGAGGAGATGGGCAATGAACTTGCCCAACGCTTCTGCCGAGTCAACAAGCGCTGGACGCCGTTATTTACTGGCTACCGACCGTTACCAGGCGCATTTCAGCGAACAACGAACAGCACTGCTGAACAACGCCGGAGAATTCTTTCGAGAGCTGAAATGGACAAATCTGCCGGGACGGCCGCTCATTCCGCAAATCGATCCCTTGATGCAAACCGAAGAGCTGATAGAGCTGATGTTTGCCAATACCGATGGACTGGCGGTCGGTGAAACCCTCGATCGCATCGCCAGCATGCGCTTCATGATCGAGAACATGCCAACATTCGCGCGGCATATCAGAACGCTCTACGTGCGTGGATTGCTGAGTGATTTCGCCCAGGATGACCTCAACCATTTCTACCTCTCTGGAGACATGTCAGAGGACCTCACTACCTATTTGTCCAGCCTGGGTACCGACCCTGAGAACCGGTTCAATATGCTCGAATTGATCAGGTCTGCCCAAGCCAATGGCGTCCGCGTCCATGGACTGGACGCAGCACAAACCTGCACGCTGAAAGTCCCACTCACTTCGATCGAAGAGCAGATGATCAAGACCCGCCTGGCAACGCAGATCATGGAGCGCGACAAGCTCCTCAACAGACCCGGCAAGTGGGTGGCTCTGGTCGATGCCACGAACACCAATACCTTCAGGGACCTGCCAGGCATAAGCGAACTCAGGGGCGGTATCGGTTTGCGCATCGAAGAAATCTGGCCCGACGAGGCAGCCGACGTCAGGATTGACCCGGGCGTGGAAGTCGCTCGCGGTCCATTTCACAACGGGGCCACGACAAGCAACGCCTTCGACCCTCTGTTCGCTGACCTGCGATTGCAAGTCAAGGCCCCCGTGCCGCCATGGAATGACGCTACGCTGGAAAAGCTTCTGCATCGCAATGGCATGTTCGTGATACGGAAAACAGAACCCAGCACATACACACTCGTGCGGCGCAACAGCGCCAGCAACATCGTGCAAACAAGGGTGCATTGCACCGCAGATGGCCGGTTTTATATCTGGGACCAGTCGATGCGCCGCATCACCGGCATGATATTCCGCGACATCGCCGCAGTAGCCGAGCGCCTGATCGAGCTCGGCATGACCCTGCAAAGTCGTTTACCCGCCTGACCTGTTTGCAGGGGCCTGAAACGAAAAAACCCTTGGCTTCACACCAAGGGTTTTTCGTTATTCGAACCGCAGCGGGATCATTCCCACTCAATCGTCGCCGGCGGCTTGCTCGACACGTCGTAAGTGACGCGGGAGATGCCTTCGATTTCGTTGATGATGCGGCCGGAAACGGTTTCCAGCAGTTCGTAAGGCAGGTGCGCCCAACGTGCAGTCATGAAGTCGATGGTTTCCACGGCGCGCAGGGCCACGACCCAGGCGTAACGACGGCCATCGCCGACCACGCCGACCGATTTGACTGGCTGGAATACTACGAACGCCTGGCTGACCTTGTGGTACCAGTCGGCCTTGCGCAGTTCTTCGATGAAGATGTGGTCGGCGCGACGCAGCAGGTCGGCGTATTCCTTCTTCACTTCACCGAGGATGCGCACGCCCAGGCCCGGGCCCGGGAACGGGTGACGGTAGACCATGTCGTACGGCAGGCCGAGTTCCAGGCCCAGACGACGGACTTCGTCCTTGAACAACTCGCGCAGTGGCTCGACCAGTTTCAGGTTCATTTCTTCCGGCAGGCCGCCCACGTTGTGGTGCGACTTGATCACGTGGGCCTTGCCGCTTTTCGCGCCTGCCGACTCGATCACGTCCGGGTAGATGGTGCCCTGAGCCAGGTACTTGATGTTGTCCAGCTTGCAGGATTCGGCATCGAACACGTCGATGAAGGTGCGGCCGATGATCTTGCGCTTCTTTTCCGGGTCGGCTTCGCCGGCCAGGTTGTTGAGGAACTGCTCCTCAGCGTTGGCGCGGATTACCTTGACGCCCATGTTCTCGGCGAACATGGCCATCACTTGCTCGCCTTCGTGCAGACGCAGCAGGCCGTTGTCGACGAAGACGCAGGTCAGCTGATCGCCGATGGCCTTGTGCAGCAGCGCGGCAACCACCGAGGAGTCAACGCCGCCGGACAGGCCCAGCAGCACGTTGTCGGTGCCGACCTGGGCGCGGATGTTGGCGATGGCGTCTTCAGCGATCTTCGACGGCGTCCACAGGGCTTCACAGCCGCAGATGTCGAGCACGAAGCGCGACAGGATGCGACCGCCCTGTTTGGTGTGGGTCACTTCCGGGTGGAACTGCACGCCGTAGTAAGCGCGGTCGTCGTTGAACATACCGGCGATCGGGCAGCTTGGGGTGCTGGCGAGGATGTGGAAGTCTTCCGGCATCTTGGTGACTTTGTCACCGTGGCTCATCCACACGTCGAGGCCGAAAAGGCCGTCGGCGTCGATGTGGTCTTCGATGCCGTCGAGCAGGCGGCTCTTGCCGACCACGTCAACGCGGGCGTAACCGAACTCACGCAGTTCGGAACCTTCAACCTTGCCGCCCAGTTGCTCGGCCATGGTCTGCATGCCGTAGCAGATGCCGAACACCGGAACGCCCAGGTCGAACACTGCCTGCGGGCAGCGCGGGCTGTTGGCTTCGTGCACGGACTCGGGGCCGCCGGCGAGGATGACGCCTTTAGGAGCGAATTCGCGGATCGCATCTTCGTCCATGTCGAACGGGTGCAGTTCGCAGTACACGCCGATCTCGCGCACGCGGCGGGCAATCAGTTGGGTGTATTGCGAACCGAAGTCGAGGATCAGGATGCGGTGAGCGTGAATGTCGAGGGCCATGAAAGAAACTCTGAAAAGCAGTTGCAAGCTTCAAGCTGCAAGCTGCAAGTAATCGGAAGCCGAGCGGCACTGCTCTGACGCAGCACCGCTTGCAGCTTGTAACTTGTGGCTTAGAGCTGTCGGCGTCAGCCGACCCGGTAGTTCGGCGCTTCCTTGGTGATCTGCACGTCGTGAACGTGGGACTCGGCCATGCCGGCACCGGTGATCCGCACGAACTCGGGCTTGGTACGCATTTCTTCGATGTTGGCGCTGCCGGTGTAACCCATCGAGGAACGCAGGCCGCCCATCAACTGGTGAATGATCGCGCTCAGGGTGCCTTTGTACGGCACACGGCCTTCGATGCCTTCCGGAACCAGTTTCTCGGCGCCTGCCGAGGAGTCCTGGAAGTAACGGTCGGACGAGCCTTGAGCCTGGGACATGGCGCCCAGCGAACCCATGCCGCGATAAGCCTTGTACGAACGACCCTGGAACAGTTCGATCTCGCCCGGGGCCTCTTCGGTACCGGCGAACATCGAGCCCATCATCACGCAGGACGCACCGGCCACGATGGCCTTGGACAGGTCACCGGAGAAACGGATACCGCCGTCGGCGATCAACGGCACGCCGGTGCCTTCAAGGGCAGCGGCGACGTTGGCGATGGCGCTGATTTGCGGCACGCCGACACCAGCAACGATACGGGTGGTGCAGATCGAGCCAGGGCCGATACCGACCTTGACTGCGTCGGCGCCCGCTTCGGCCAGGGCCTTGGCGGCAGCGCCGGTGGCGATGTTGCCGCCGATCACCTGCACTTCAGGGAAGTTCTCTTTGACCCAGCGTACGCGGTCGATCACGCCTTTGGAGTGACCGTGTGCGGTATCGACCACCACCACGTCCACGCCGGCATTGACCAGTGCAGTGACGCGATCGCCGGTGTCTTTACCGGTGCCGACCGCAGCGCCGACGCGCAGACGACCTTGGTCGTCCTTGCTGGCCAGCGGGTAGGCTTTGGCTTTTTCGATGTCGTTGACGGTCATCATGCCTTTGAGGGCGAATTTGTCGTCGACGATCAGCACGCGCTCGATGCGGTGCTTGTGCAGCAGTTCACGGACGTCGTTCTTGTCGGCGCCTTCCTTGACCGTGACCAGACGCTCTTTAGGCGTCATCACTTCGCGGACAGTGGCTTCCAGACGGTTTTCGAAACGTACGTCGCGGGAGGTGACGATGCCGACCAGGTCGCCATCGTGCAGGACCGGAACGCCGGAAATGTTGTGCAGACGGGTCAGTTCGAACAGATCACGCACCGTGGCATCGGCCTCGATGGTGATGGGATCCTTGACCACACCGGCTTCGAACTTCTTGACCTTGCGCACTTCGGCAGCTTGCTGCTCGATGGTCATGTTCTTGTGGATAATGCCGATGCCACCTTCCTGAGCCATGGCGATTGCCAGACGGGCTTCAGTAACGGTGTCCATGGCGGCAGAAACCAGAGGAATATTCAGTTCGATGCCACGGGTAAGACGGGTCTTGAGACTGACTTCGTTGGGAAGCACCTCGGAATAACCGGGCACTAGGAGAATGTCGTCGAATGTCAGAGCTTCTTGGCTGATACGCAGCATCGCGGGGGCTCCCGAGCGGGAAAATGGAAGCGCGCCATTATAGTCAGACACCCCCTGCTGTTCAATGTAAAACTCAGCCTAATTGATAGATGGAAAAGCCCGGCCCTACAGCTCCACCTTGACCCAAGAGACAGGTTGATCGAGCCAATCGGCGAACTCGTCGATAAAGCTCTGCTTGAACCCCGCCTCCAGCCAATTGTTGAAAATGAAGCCGAGGTTGGAAAACGCGCATTCCTGCAAAAACAGGAAGCCGTTGATGTCGTCCTCGTGCCCGCACTCCGGGCAGGTGAAATTGTCGGTGCGGCCTGGAAACCAGTCTTCGAGACTTTCGAACAGCGCCTCACCCACTTCGCGGCGGCACTGCGCGCAACCGGCCTCTTCGAGAAAGCCCTTGGCCGGTGTGTAGATGCAGCGTTTGGTGACGATCTCCAGGCCATTGATCGGCTCGCCGAACGGCAGCGCTTCGGGGTACAGCACCACAGCGCGAGCACCATCAGCGATGGCGTGCGCCATGCGGTTGCCGGTGCGGCCGCAGGTGGTCAGCTGTTCTTCGATGATGTTCTTGCGCACCAGCCAGCGCACGATCGCCCGCGCCCGGGGCTCGTGCACCGGCAGGGTGGAGATTTTCGGGACGATGATGCTTTGCGAGTTCATGGGAAATCCTGCGGTGTGACTTCTGACGCCTTCGCGAGCAAGCTCGCTCCCACAGAGATTGCATGCCAATGTGGGAGCGAGCTTGCTCGCGAAGAGGCCCTGAAGGCCGGCAGCTTAATCCCTGAAGAAATCCGGTCAAGTGCTGAAATAGCGCACGATCAACGCGATGCCGCTGGCCAGCACCAGCCACGTCACCAGCCGCACAAACGCCTCGCGCGACAATTTCATGGTAAGCCGCCGGCCGATCCACAAGCCCAGCGCCATGGCCGGCAACAGACACAGCGCCAGCATCAACAAGGGTAGCTCGGCATACACACCGGCGATGACAAACAGACTCAAGCGCACCACGGTGCTGCAACTGATCAACGCACTTTGCGTGGCCCGCGCCGCGTCCTTGGGCAGGCGGCTGTTCAGATAGATCGCGTAAAGAAAGCCGCCACTGCCAAACAACGCGCCGAACAACCCACCCACCGTGCCCATCGGCGCCGCCCACGCCGCCGACAACTGCGCGGGCCGCGCTTTGACCCCCAGGCTGTAAACCGCATAGGCACTGATAAACAGCCCCATCAAGAGCAGCAACAGATCGGATTTCAGATTCAGCAGGAAGATCACCCCCAGCGTGCAGCCGATCGCCATGCACGGCAGCAGCCTGAGCAATTCTGGCTTGGCGACGTCGCGCCGCGAGGGCAGCAGATTGCCGAATGCCGCGACGAAATCCAGCAGCACCAGCAGCGGCACGATTTTCGACAGTGGCATGAACAGGATCAGCATCGGCCCCGCGACCAGCGCCGTGCCGAAACCGGCGATGCCGAAAACGACGTAGGCCAGGGCAATGGCCAAGCCAATCACCGCCCACCCGCCAGCGCCCCACGACCATGTGCCGAACAGCTCCATCACATCCATCGGTCTGCATCCTTTATAAGACTGGGCTGACTGTAGCTAGAAGCGCACGGCACGACCAGATATCAAATTGATCTCATGTGGGAGCGAGCCTGCCCGTGAAAGCGGTACTTGATCCACAGCAGGTGTGGGCTGACCCAACGCCTTCGCGAGCAGGCTCGCTCCCACATGGGGATTTATGTCGCGTCATGGTGATTGGCGGGCAAATGCCTTTAAACTGCGCCCCATGATTAAAGATCCCTTTGCAAGACTTGGCCTGGACCGTGAAGTCCTGACCGTCAGCCAGCTCAACGGCCGCGCGCGGGTGTTGCTTGAAGACGTGTTCAGCAACATCTGGGTCGAAGGCGAAATCTCCAACCTCGCACGCCCGGCGTCCGGCCACGTCTACTTCACCCTCAAGGACAGCGGCGCGCAGGTGCGTTGCGCGTTGTTCCGGCAGAACGCCGCCCGCGTGCGCCAAGCGTTGAAGGACGGTCTGGCGGTCAAGGTGCGCGGCAAGGTTTCGCTGTTCGAAGGCCGTGGCGACTATCAGCTGATCCTCGACACCGTGGAGCCGGCCGGTGACGGCGCGCTGCGTCTGGCCTTCGATGCACTGAAGGAAAAGCTCAGCGCCGAAGGCCTGTTCAGTGCCGAACGCAAAGTGCCGCTGCCCGCGCATCCGCAGCGCATCGGCATCATCAGCTCGCCGACAGGCGCGGTGATTCGCGACATCATCAGCGTGTTCCGCCGCCGTGCGCCGCAGGTGCAACTGACCCTGATTCCGACCGCCGTGCAGGGCCGCGAGGCCACCGCGCAAATCGTCCGCGCGCTGAAAATGGCCGATGCCCGCGGCTTCGACGCGCTGATCCTCGCCCGTGGCGGCGGCTCGCTGGAAGACCTCTGGTGCTTCAACGAGGAAGCGGTGGCGCGCGCGGTCGATGCCTGTGTCACGCCGATCGTCAGCGCCGTCGGTCATGAAACCGATGTTTCGATCAGCGATTTTGTCGCCGACGTCCGCGCACCAACACCCTCGGCCGCCGCCGAACTGCTCGCCCCGGATTCCAGCCATCTGATCCGTCAGGTCGAGAGCCTGCACCGGCGTCTGGTGATGCGCATGCGTGATCGCTTGATGCGTGATCGCCTGCGTCTGGAAGGCATGGCGCGACGGTTGCGCCATCCCGGCGAACGTCTGCGCCAGCAGGCGCAACGTCTGGACGATCTCGACATGCGCATGCGCCGCGCTTTCGAGCGCAGCCTCAATACGCGTCGAGAACGCCTGATCCGTCTGGAAACCCGTCTCGCCGGGCAACATCCGGGACGCCAACTGGCGATGCTTCGCCAGCGCCTCGACAGCCTCGCCGAGCGCCTGCCCCGGGCCATGCGCGATGCTCTGAAACAGCGTCGGCAGCAATTGCACAGTCAGATGCAGACCCTGCACGTGGTCAGCCCGTTGGCGACTCTCGGCCGGGGTTACAGCATTCTGCTCGACGAGCGCGGCCACGCGATCCGCAACGCTGCGCAGACCCACACCGGCCAGCGCCTGAAAGCCAAGCTCGGCGAAGGCGAACTGCAAGTGCGCGTCGAGGACAATCACCTGACGCCCGTCACCCTCTCTTTACTGGACTGATCCATGCCGCGCTTTCTCGCTCCGCTGCTGTTGCTCTGCCTGACCTTCAACGCCCACGCCGACAGTTACATCACCCGGCTGCTGAACAAACCGGTGCCGGGCGGCGTCGCCGTGGTGGATCTGGGCACTGCCGCGCAGGCGCCGAAAGCTACTTATCAAGGCAAACCGGTGCTGGTGGTCAAAGAGCAGAACAACTGGCTGGCGATCGTTGGCGTGCCGCTGACGGTCAAGCCCGGCACGCAGCAGATCAGCAGTGGCGGGCGCAATCTGCCCTTCACCGTGGGCAGCAAGAAATATCCGGAACAGCACATCACCCTGAAGAACAAACAGCAGGTCAATCCGAACGCCGACAACCTCAAGCGCATCGAGGGTGAACTGGCGGAACAGATCGCGGCTTACCGCAGTTTCAGCCCGAACACGCCGAGCAATCTGCTGCTGGACAAACCGGTCAACGGGCCGCTGTCGAGCAAGTTTGGCGTGCGTCGCTTCTTCAATGGCGAAGAACGTAATCCTCATGCCGGTCTCGATTTCGCAGTGCCCGCGGGCACGCCGATCAAGACCCCGGCGGCGGGCAAGGTGATTCTGATCGGCAATTACTTCTTCAACGGCAACACGGTGTTCGTTGACCATGGCCAGGGCTTTATCAGCATGTTCTGCCACATGTCGAAGATCGACGTGAAGAACGGCCAGCAACTGGCCCGTGGCGCAGTGGTCGGCAAAGTCGGCGCGACTGGCCGGGCAACCGGGCCGCATATGCACTGGAACGTCAGCCTGAATGATGCGCGGGTGGATCCGGCGATTTTCATTGGTGCTTTCCAACCTTAAAGAAATCCAACAGGGCTGATGGCCTCTTCGCGAGCAAGCTCGCTCCCACAGGGATTTGTTTATGAATGCAATCCAATGTGGGAGCGAGCTTGCTCGCGAAGGCGGCCTATCCAACCTACAAATACCGCTGGCACCCGACCGCTCTCAATTGCGCCTCAATCTACCCTCACGCAAACATCAACAACATGTACTGACTTAAGCACAATAAAATCGCGCAAAATCCCGCTTTCCGGGTATTCCTCTCAATTTTTTCCGACTGCTTGCCATCCTTTCCCCTCGCGGTTAGGGTTGAAGCCATGAAAACCTCTCACACCCTCATTCAGCTTCGCCAGCACCGCAGCCTGTGCCTCGTCAGCGCACGACTGCCAGGCTGAATCGCTGCGCCTCGTCCCACGCTTTTCCAAGAACATTCGTTCAACCGGCAGGCCGCCTCTTTTCGGCCCAGACAACAAGGAATTTCCCGATGAGCATGCTCAAAGACCCGTCTTCGAAATACCGCGCGTTTCCCGTCATCAACCTGCCGGATCGCACTTGGCCGTCGAAGACCATCGATGCCGCGCCGATCTGGTGCAGCTCCGACCTGCGTGACGGCAACCAGTCGCTGATCGAGCCAATGGACGCGGCGAAGAAGCTGCGCTTCTGGAAAACCCTGGTGCAAGTCGGTGTGAAGGAAATCGAAGCATCGTTCCCCGCCGCGTCGCAAACCGACTTCGACTTCGTGCGCACGCTGATCGAAGAAGGCCACATCCCCGACGACACCACCATTCAGGTACTGACCCAAGGCCGTGAAGACCTGATCGAGCGCACCTTCGAATCCCTGCGCGGGGCGAAGAAAGCCATCGTTCACCTGTACAACGCCACCTCGCCTTCTTTCCGTCGCATCGTCTTCAACCAGGACAAGGACGGCATCAAGGCCATCGCGGTCAACGCTGCCAAGCTGTTCGTCAAATACGCAGCCATGCAGCCGGAAACCGAGTGGACCTTCGAATACTCGCCGGAAACCTTCAGCGCTACCGAGCTGGAATTCGCCAAGGAAGTCTGCGACGCCGTGATCGAGGTGTGGAACCCGACGCCTGAGCACAAGATGATCCTCAACCTGCCGGCCACGGTTGAATGCGCGACGCCGAACGTCTACGCCGACCAGATCGAGTGGTTCGGTCGCAACATCAACCGTCGCGACAGCGTGATCATCAGTCTGCACACCCATAACGACCGTGGTACTGGCGTCGCGGCCACAGAGCTGGGCCTGATGGCCGGCGCTGATCGCGTCGAAGGCTGCCTGTTCGGCAACGGCGAGCGCACCGGCAACGTCGACCTCGTCACCGTCGCGCTGAACATGTACACCCAGGGCGTCGACCCTGAGCTGGACTTCTCCGATATCGATGGCGTGCGCAAGGTTGTCGAAGAGTGCAACCAGATCCAGGTCCACCCGCGTCATCCGTACGTTGGCGACCTGGTGCACACCGCGTTCTCCGGCTCGCACCAGGACGCAATCCGCAAGGGCTTCGCCCAGCAGAAACCGGACACCCTGTGGGAGGTGCCGTACCTGCCGATCGATCCGGCCGACATCGGTCGCAGCTACGAGGCGGTGATCCGCGTCAATAGCCAGTCGGGCAAGGGCGGTATCGCTTACTTGCTGGAGCAGGAATACGGCATCAGCCTGCCACGGCGCATGCAGATCGAGTTCAGCCAGGTCGTACAGCGTGAGACCGATCGCCTGGGCCTGGAGATGACGGCCAAGCAAATTCACTCGCTGTTGATCAGCGAATACCTGCAGGCCAACACCCCGTACGCGCTGGTCAGCCATCGTTTGCAGGAAGAGAACGGCAACAGCGCCGTCGAAGTCGAAGTGGCCAGCAAAGGTCAGGGCGAAACCAACCTGCACTGGCGCGGCAAGGGCAACGGCGCGCTGGAAGCACTGGTCGCCGGCCTGCCGATTCCGGTGGAAATCATGGACTACAACGAACACGCAATCGGCGCGGGCACCAATGCCAAAGCAGCGGCCTACATCGAACTGCGGGTGAACGGTGAACGTGCGGTGCACGGCGTGGGTATCGATGAAAACATCACCACCGCCAGCTTCAAGGCATTGTTCAGCGCACTGAACCGCTCGCTGAGCCAGCCAGAGGCGAAAGCGGCGTAATCCGACCGCTGAAATGCGAAAGGCCCCGGAGTGTGAGCTCCGGGGCCTTTTTTTGTAGATCAAAGGATGCGATCGTTCCCATGCTCCGCGTGGGAATGCCTCAAGGGACGCTCCGCGTCCAGTGATGCGGAGCGTCACGGGCTGCATTCCCACGCAGAGCGTGGGAACAATCGGCTGCGTTAGGTGAACTCGAAAGTGTCGGCATCCAGGTTCGCCGGAAAGCGCTCGCGATACGCCACCAACGGCGCCGCTTCCACAATCACCTTGAACACGCCATCCGCCTCCCCCGCCGCCAGCAACGTCTCGCCCTGGAAATCCAGCACCTGACTGTCGCCGGTATAGGCGAAGCCTTTGCCATCGCTGCCCACCCGATTTACCGCTGCCACGTAGCAGAGATTTTCAATCGCTCGTGCCGGCAGCAGGCGGTTCCAGTGCAGACGCCGTGCGCCCGGCCAATTGGCGGTGTACAGCAGCAGATCGGTGTCCTGCGCATCGCGGCTCCACACCGGAAAGCGCAGGTCGTAGCAGATCAGCGGACGAATCCGCCAACCCTTGAGCTCGAACTGCACCTGCCGCTCGCCGGGCGTGTAATGGTTGTGCTCGCCGGCCATACGAAACAGGTGACGCTTGTCGTAATGCAGCACTTCACCGTCCGGCCGCGCCCACAGCAAGCGGTTGCGATGGCTGCCGTCAGCCGCCTGGATGATCACGCTGCCAGTGATGACCGCATCGAACTTGGCTGCCTGCGCCCGCAGCCATTTACTGGTCGGGCCGTTTTCGGCTTCGGCGAGGGTTTCTGATTCCATCGAGAATCCGGTGGTGAACATCTCCGGCAGGATGATCAGATCGGCGCCCCGGGCCTGCTCCAGCAGCAGCTCGAAATGCTCGAGGTTGGCCTGGCGATCGTGCCAGGCCAGGCTGGTCTGGATCAACGCCAGAGTCAGGTCTGGCAATGCACTCAGATCACGCATAGTTTCGCCGCCGCTTCACGCAGCGTCTCCTCGCGTTTGGCAAAGCACAGGCGTATCAGGCGCTGGCCTTGCGGTGGATTCTGGTAGAACACCGACACCGGAATGCTCGCGACACCGTGCTCGCGAGTCATCCACATAGCCATGTCGACATCGTTCAGATCCGGACGGATCTGCGAATAATCGACCAACTGGAAATAGGTGCCGGTGACTCGGGTAAAGCTGAAGCGCGACGGCGCAAGCAGATCGCAGAACAGATCGCGCTTGGCCTGATAGAAACCCGGCAGCTCTTCAACGTGTTCCGGTTGCTCGGCCATGTAATCGGCCAGCGCGTATTGCAGCGGTGTGACGCCACAGAAACTGACGTACTGATGCACCTTGCGCAGCTCGGCCGTCAGCGCTGGCGGGGCGACGACGTAGCCGGTTTTCCAGCCGGTGACGTGGTACGTCTTGCCGAACGAACTGACCACGAACGCGCGCTGATACAGCTCTTCATGGGCCAGCACGCTGACATGCGGCACGCCGTCGAAGACCAGGTGTTCGTAGACTTCGTCGCTGATCAGATAGATGTCGCGATCGCGGATCAATGCCGCCAGTTGCTCGAGCTCGTCGCGGCTGATCAACGCGCCGCTAGGGTTGTGCGGGGTGTTGATGACGATCATTTTCGTGCGCGAACTGAGGGCCGCTGCGAGTTGATCGAAATCGATGGAGAAATCGTCCGGATTCAGTTGCACATGCACGCAACGACCACCCGCCAGCTCCGTTGCCGGTGCGTAGCTGTCGTAGCACGGATCGAAGACGATGACTTCATCGCCGCTGTGAATCACTGCCTGAATCGCGCAGAAGATCGCCTGGGTCGCGCCGGGCGTTACCGTCACTTCATGATCGGCATCGACAGTCACGCCGTAGCTGCGGGCGATCTTGGCCGCGATCTGCTGACGCAATGCCGGCAAACCGGTCATCGGCGAATACTGGTTATGGCCACTGGCGATATGCCGCCCGACCGCATCACGCAACGACTGCGGGCCGTCGAAATCCGGGAAACCCTGGGACAGGTTGATCGCGCCGGTCTGCGCCGCGAGCTGAGACATCTGCGTGAAAATAGTGATGCCGACATTCGGCAGCTTGCTGGTGATCATCGGGGGTTCTCTGCTCAACACCCGGCTCTGACGACGGCGCGGGAGAGCCCGAGGATAGCCCATCCGGCGCCCATAAAAAAAGGGCGCCAAACGGCGCCCTTCTTTGATTCAACAATGACCGATCGTTCCCATGCTCTGCGTGGGAATGCCGCCACGGACGCTCTGCGTCCCTCGCTTTGTGACGCGGAGCGTCACGGGATGCATTCCCACGCGGAGCGTGGGAACGATCAATCCTGTGGCGAGGGGATTTATCCCCGTTCCGGCTGCGAAGCAGTCGCAAACCCGTTGAATGCGGTTTGACTGATACACCGCGGACACAGGTTTTGGGGCTGCTGCGCAGCCCATCGGGGATAAATCCCCTCGCCACAAAAGCCCCACACAAAATTGTGCAGGGCCTCGGATCACTTCTTGTCGCGGCGCTTCTTGCTGGCTTTCTTGTTGTGCGACATCAAGCGACGCTTCTTGTTGACCTGGCGGTCGGTCAGCGTGTTCTTGTTGCCTTCGTACGGGTTCTCGCCGCCCTTGAACTCGATGCGGATCGGCGTACCGACCAGCTTGAGTACACGACGGTAAGTGTTCTCCAGATAGCGCACGTACGACTTCGGCACTTTCTCGATCTGGTTACCGTGGATCACGATGATCGGCGGGTTCGCACCACCGAGGTGAGCGTAACGCAGCTTGATCCGGCGGTTGTTGACCATCGGCGGCGCGTGCTCGCCCACTGCATCTTCGAGAATCTGGGTCAGACGGTTGGTCGGCCAGCGGGTAACCGCCGACTTGAACGAGTTCTGCACCGAGGCGTAGAGGTTGCCCACGCCCGTGCCGTGCAGGGCCGAGATGAAGTGAATGTCGGCGTAGTCGACGAAGAACAGCCGGCGTTGCAGCTCGACTTTGACGAAGTCGCGCTCGCTCGGCGTCATGCCGTCCCACTTGTTGATCGCGATGACCAGCGCACGACCGGATTCGATCGCGAAGCCCAGCAGGTTCAAGTCGTGATCGACCACACCCTCGCGGGCGTCCATCACGAAGATCACCACGTTGGCGTCTTTGATCGCCTGCAGGGTTTTGACCACGGAGAATTTTTCGACTTCTTCGTGGATCTTGCCGCGCTTGCGCACACCGGCGGTGTCGATCAGCGTGTACTTCTCTTCATTGCGCTCGAACGGAATGTAGATGCTGTCGCGGGTGGTGCCCGGCTGGTCATACACGATGACCCGGTCTTCACCGAGCATGCGGTTGACCAAGGTCGACTTGCCGACGTTCGGACGACCGATGATGGCGATCTTGATCCCGTCTTTTTCGCTCGGACCAGGAATGCGCTTGGCTTCCTCGCCTTCGGCAACGACTTCTTCCTCTTCGCCTTCAGCCGGCTCGTCATCATCGCGCGGGAATTCGCTCAGAGCGGCTTCGAGCAATTGCGTGATGCCACGGCCGTGGGCGCCGGCGATCGGGATCGCGTGGCCCATGCCCAGCGGGGCGAATTCGGCGCGGGCCATTTCCGGGTCGATGTTGTCGACCTTGTTGGCAACCACGTGGGAACGCTTGTTACGTTTGCGCAAATGCTCGGCGATCATCTGGTCGGCAGCGGTAAAACCGGCCTTGGCATCTACCAGAAACAGCACCACATCGGCTTCTTCGATGGCCAGCAGCGACTGCTCGGCCATTTTTTCGTCCATACCATGTTCGTCACCGGAGATACCGCCGGTGTCGATCAGAATGTAGGAACGCCCTTGCCACTTGGCCTCACCGTACTGGCGATCACGGGTCAGACCGGACAGGTCGCCGACGATGGCGTCACGAGTCCTGGTCAGGCGGTTGAACAAGGTGGACTTGCCGACGTTCGGTCGGCCCACCAGGGCGATTACGGGAACCATGCGGCTCTCCACTTCGTTATTTCAGAAAATACAAAAGCCGCTGCGAGGCAGCGGCTGGTGCTCGGGGCAACACCCGGGGGCGCTGCAAACCCTGCTGATGCAGGGCCGCTTGGGGATGAACCCCAAGCATAGTTGTTACTTGATGGTCAGGGCTTCCAGTTTGCCGCTGTTGCCATACACATAAATCGTGTCGCCCACCACCAGCGGACGGGCACGCAGGCCGTCGCTGTCGATGCGCTCACGGCCGACGAAACGACCGTCGACCTGACTCAGCAGATGCAGATAACCTTCCAGATCACCCACAGCTACGTAGCTGGAGAACACTTCCGGTGCCGACAGTTGACGGCGAGCCAGCGAGTCGTTGCTCCACAGTGCGGTGGTGGAACGCTCGTCGACGCCTTCAACGGTGCCCGAAGACAGGCTCACGTAGACGCTGCCGAAACCTTGAGCGATACCGGCATAGCTCGACGCATCGCGCTGCCACAGTTGACGACCGCTTTCCAGGTCCAGTGCCGCAACGCGACCCTGATAGCTGGCCACGTACAGCGTACCGCCGGACAGCAGCAGACCGCCGTCGATGTCGACCACGCGCTCCAGTTCCGAACGACCTTGTGGAATGGCGATGCGTTGTTCCCACACCGGCACGCCGTTGGAGATGTCCAGCGCGACCACTTTACCGGTCGACAGGCCAGCTACGGCCAGACGGTTGGTCACCAGCGGAGCACTGGTGCCACGCAGGGTCAGGACCGCCGGGGTGCTGTCATACACCCAGCGCTGGTTGCCGGTGGCAGCGTCCAGACCGATCAGACGATCGTCCTGGGTCTGCACCACTACCACGTCGCCATTGTTGGCCGGCGGCGCGAGGACTTCACTGTTGACGCGGGCACGCCACTTCTCTTCACCGTTGCTGGTGTCCAGAGCGACGACTTCGCCACGCAGGGTACCGATCAGTACCAGACCGTAACCCACGCCAACGGCGCCGGAGACAGGCAGTTCCAGATCCTGGTCCCACTTCACGTCGCCATTGCTGCGATCCATGGCCATTACGACACCGGTAACATCGGCGGCATAGATGGTGTCACCGTCGATCGCCGGCACCAGCATGTTGTAGGTTTCGCCCTGACCGTCACCGATCGAGCGGCTCCACTGCTTCTGCAAAACGACTTCTTCTTTGAAGTCGGTCAGTTCGGCCGGTGGCAATTCTTTCTTGCTGTTGCTGCTGCAACCCGCGGCCAGAAGGGCCAGAGCCAGCAATGCTGCATGCTTCCAACGGATCACGTCACGCATCCCCTTTGGCCAGGTCGTCGAGCTTGATTTGAAGGCCACCGACCGCCGCTTCATCCGACAGTGCCGCCTTGGCTTTTTGATACGCCTTGTTCGCGTCATCGGTACGGCCCAAGCGCACCAGCAGGTCGCCCTTGAGTTCTTCGCGAGTGGCCAGGAACGCTTTGTCGGCATCGCCGTCGAGCAGTTTCAGGGCGTCTTCGGCCTTGTCCTGCGCGCCCAGCACCTGCGCCAGACGCTGACGGGCGATTTCGCCCAGCGCCGGGTTGGCCGGTTTGTCGACGATGGCTTTGAGTTCGGTTGCCGCGTCGTCCAGCTTGCCGCTGTCGACCGCTACTTTGGCGACGAACAGGCTGCCGTACTGCGCGTAGGCCGAACCGCCGTATTCGCTGTTGAGCTTGCCGGCCAGGTCCGCAACGCGGGCGGCATCAGGCTTGCCGTCAGGCGTCAGCGTGGTTTCCAGCAATTGCTGATAGAGCACCGAGGCGCCTTGCGACTGGTTGCTCTGATATTTGTGCCAGGCCTGCCAGCCGAACACGATGACCAGCGCCAACAGGCCGCCGGTGACCAGAGGTTTGCCGTTGCGTGTCCACCAGTCCTTCAAATCCGCCAACTGTTCGTCTTCGGTACTCGACACCCCAATACTCCTTAATCGCTAAATCGGCTGTTAAGACAGCTTCAACCCTGCACGACGCAGGTGGCCAGGTGAGCGGCGAGCGCATCCCAGGCAATGCTTTGTTGTTCGCCCTGGCCACGCAGGGGTTTGAAACCTACCACTTGCTGGGCCATTTCGTCGTCACCGAGGATCAATGCGTACAGCGCACCGCTCTTGTCGGCCTTCTTGAACTGGCTTTTGAAACTGCCGGCGCCGGCATTGACTTGCAGGCGCAGGTTTGGAAGTTCATCGCGAACCCGTTCGGCCAGGGCCAGACCGGCCAGCTCGGCTTCTTCACCGAAGGCGCAGAGGTAGACGTCGACCTGACGGGAAATTTCCTGCGGGATCTGCTCAAGGGTTTCGAGCATCAATACCAGACGCTCGATGCCCATGGCGAAACCGACGCCCGGGGTTGGCTTGCCGCCCATCTGCTCGACCAGACCGTCGTAACGGCCGCCCGCGCACACGGTGCCCTGGGCGCCGAGCTTGTCGGTGACCCATTCGAAAACGGTTTTGCTGTAGTAATCGAGGCCACGCACCAGTTTCGGATTGAGCACGTAAGGAATGCCGACGGCATCCAGACGCGCCTTCAGGCCTTCGAAGTGAGCGCGGGACTCGTCGTCGAGGTAATCGGCCATTTTCGGCGCATCGACCAGCACGGCCTGGGTGTCGGCATTTTTCGTGTCGAGCACGCGCAGCGGATTGGTTTTCAGACGACGCTGGCTGTCTTCGTCGAGCTTGTCGTGGTGCGCCGAGAGGTACTCGACCAGCGCTTCACGATAGCGACCACGAGATTCGCTGGTGCCGAGGCTGTTGAGTTCGAGCTTGACCGCATCACGGATGCCCAGCTCGCCCCACAGGCGCCAGGTCATGATGATCAGCTCGGCGTCGATGTCCGGACCGTCGAGGTTGAACACTTCCAGACCGATCTGGTGGAATTGGCGATAACGGCCTTTCTGCGGACGCTCGTGGCGGAACATCGGGCCTATGTACCAGAGTTTCTGCACCTGACCGCCGCCGGTGATGCCGTGCTCGAGCACTGCACGTACGCAGGCTGCGGTGCCTTCCGGGCGCAGGGTCAGCGAGTCGCCGTTGCGGTCTTCGAAGGTGTACATCTCTTTTTCGACGATATCGGTGACTTCGCCGATCGAGCGCTTGAACAGCTCGGTGAATTCGACGATGGGCATGCGGATCTGCTTGTAACCGTAGTTATCCAGCAGACGCGCCACAGTGCCTTCGAAATAACGCCACAGCGGGGTCTGTTCGGGCAGGATGTCGTTCATGCCACGAATGGCTTGCAGAGACTTGCTCACAAAATTTCCTTAATTCGTTCGATCAGCCGCGCGCGATAACGGCAGCGTCAGCTTCGACCTTTTCGGCCGCTTTCTGGCGGATCAGCTTTTCCAGCTCGTCCACGAGATTGTCATTCGTCAGCTTCTGCGACGGCTTGCCGTCGATGTAAATCAGGTTGGGCGTGCCGCCGGTCAAGCCGATATGGGCTTCCTTGGCTTCGCCGGGGCCGTTGACCACGCAACCGATGACCGCGACATCCAGCGGCACCAGCAGGTCTTCAAGGCGCCCTTCCAGCTCGTTCATGGTTTTCACCACATCGAAGTTCTGCCGCGAGCAGCTCGGGCAGGCGATGAAGTTGATGCCACGGGAACGCAGATGCAAAGACTTGAGAATGTCGTAACCGACCTTCACTTCCTCGACCGGGTCGGCCGCCAGCGAGATGCGGATAGTATCGCCAATCCCTTCGGCGAGCAGCATACCTAGGCCCACGGCGGATTTCACCGTGCCCGAACGCAAACCGCCAGCTTCAGTGATGCCGAGGTGCAGCGGCTGGACGATTTCTTTCGCCAGCAAACGGTACGCTTCGACGGCCATGAACACGTCGGAGGCCTTAACGCTGACCTTGAAGTCCTGGAAATTCAGGCGTTCGAGGTGTTCAACGTGGCGCAGCGCGGATTCAACCAGCGCCGCCGGGGTCGGCTCGCCGTATTTCTTTTGCAGGTCTTTTTCCAGCGAACCGGCGTTGACGCCGATGCGGATCGGAATGCCGCGATCACGGGCGGCATCGACCACGGCACGCACGCGGTCTTCGCGACCGATGTTGCCCGGATTGATACGCAGGCAATCCACACCCAGTTCGGCCACGCGCAAGGCGATTTTGTAGTCGAAGTGGATGTCAGCCACCAACGGCACTTTGACCAGTTGCTTGATCTTGCCGAACGCCTCGGCGGCGTCCATGTCCGGCACCGAGACGCGAACGATGTCGACGCCGGCGGCTTCCAGACGATTGATCTGCGCCACGGTCGCGGCGACGTCATTGGTGTCGCTGTTGGTCATGCTCTGCACAGCGATCGGCGCGTCGCCGCCCACCGGTACGTTGCCGACCCAGATCTTGCGCGATTCGCGACGTTTGATTGGAGATTCGCCGTGCATGACTTATTGACCCAACTTCAGGCGAGCAGTCTCGCCACTGGTGAACGGAGCGATATCGACCGGTTGGCCGTTGTAGCTGACCTGTGCTGCGCGGGCAACGCCCAGACGCACATTGAGCGGCGGTTTGCCGGAAACGCTCACGCTGTCGCCTTTATGCTTCAGACCACTGAAAATCACTTTGCCACGGCCATCGGTCACCTGTGCCCAGCAATCGCCGGTGAACTGCAAGTGCACCTGGCCTTCGCCGGCAACCGGAGCAGCTGCTTCAGCGCTTGGCGCTTGAGCAACCGGCGCGGTCGGGGCAGGTGTCGCTGGGACATTCGGCGCTGGAGTGGCCGGAGCCGCCACCACTGGCGCGGGCGTCTGTGCCGGAGCGCTTGGCGCAACTGCCGGCGCAGTTGGCTCGGTAGCTGGCGCAGCAGATTCGGCGGCGGTCGATTCGGCACTGGTTTCCGACTGCGGCAAGGCCAGCGATGTCGAACTGTCGGCCTGATTTTCGGCGACAGCCTGATCTTCCGGCTCGTCGATCGGGTGGATCTGCGTGGTGCCGTCCGCGCCTTCGACTTCGACGTGTTCCGGTGCGAGGCTGGTCAGATCGCGGGTGCGCTGCGAGGTCTGATCCTGCCACCAGACGAAACCGCCGCCGATGACCGCAATCAGCAACAACAGGCTGACGATACGCAAAATGGTGTGGGAAACCCGCACCGGCTCTTCGATACGACCGAGGGCGTGAACGTTGCTGCCCTGGGAGTCGGTGCCGGTGGACTGGTCGAATTGCTGAACCAGAACGGTCTGGTCCATGCCGAGCAATTTGGCATAGGCGCGAATGTAACCGCGAGCGAAGGTATGCCCCGGCAGCTTGTCGAAAGCGCCGGCTTCAAGATTGCTCAGGGATGTCACGGTGAGGTTGAGCTTGAGGGCCACTTCGGCCAGCGACCAGCCATTGCTTTCGCGGGCCTGGCGCAGGGTCTCACCGGGATTTACGCGATTCGCTGCTACAACTTCGGGATGCGCCGCTTTCATCATTGCTCCGACAGGTATTGCTGATATTCCGGCGTACCGGGATAGAGTCGTTTTAATTGCAGACCGTAACTGGCTGCCTTGTCGCGATCTTCAAACACTTTTGCCAGCCGAACGCCGAGCAACAGACTACGTGCATTTTGTTCGGTGAGCTGGCTGAAACGGTCGTAATAGTCACGCGCGGGCACATAATGCCTGTCTTCGAAGGACAACTCAGCCATTTCCAGCAATGCGCGCGGTTGTTGGCGGTTCAGGCGCAGCGCCTTTTCCAGCTGTTGCTGGGCCAGATCACGCTGGCCAAGCTTGGCGGCGGTCATGCCGAGATTTTCGAAGACCCGCGAGCGCTCAGGATACAGGGTATCGGCGGCCGCTTGTTCAAAACGCTCGTAGGCTTCCTTGTAGCGCTGTTCTTCGTAGAGAAAACTGCCGTAGTTGTTGAGGATGCGTGCATCGGTGGGACGTGAGGACAAGGCCTTGCGAAAGTGCTCGTCGGCCAGTGCCGGCTCCATTTCCGCCTGGAACACCAGACCGAGGGCCGCATTGGCATCGGGGTCGGAACCGTCCAGCTCCAGCGCTTTCTTCAAAGGCACCTTGGCGCGCTCGGTCATGCCCTGCTGCAGGTAGCCCAGCCCCAGCTGCACGTAGGCAGCCCGCGCTTCATCGCGGCCCTTGCTGGTCTTCATCGGGTTGTAGTCACCCGACAGGACACAACCAGCACACAGGCTGGCCAACAGCAACAGCAGCGCAAAGCGCAGGGACATAGAGATCCTCTCTTAGTTAGTGTTCGCGGCGTTCTGTGCCAGATCGCTGTCGGCGCTCAACTCGCGCACGGCGATGTAACGTTCGCTGCGACGGGTGCGATCCAGCACCTGCCCTACCAATTGACCACATGCGGCATCGATGTCTTCACCACGGGTGGTGCGCACGGTGACGTTGAAACCGGCCTGATGCAACTGATCCTGGAAGCGGCGGATGGCATTGTTGCTCGGCCGCTCGTACCCGGAGTGCGGGAACGGGTTGAATGGAATCAGGTTGATCTTGCACGGGATATCTTTAAGCAACTCGATCATTTCCACCGCGTGCTCAAGCTTGTCGTTGACGTCCTTGAGCAAGGTGTACTCGATGGTCAGCACACGTTTCTCGCCAAGGGCGGACATGTAGCGCTGGCACGACTCGAGCAGCATCTTAAGCGGATATTTCTTGTTGATCGGCACCAATTGGTTACGCAATGCGTCATTCGGTGCGTGCAGGGACAACGCCAGGGATACGTCGATGTGCTTGGCCAGCTCATCGATCATCGGCACCACGCCCGAGGTGGACAGGGTCACGCGGCGCTTGGAGATCCCGTAGCCGAGGTCATCCATCATCAGATGCATGGCGGCGACGACGTTGTCGAAGTTCAGCAACGGCTCGCCCATGCCCATCATCACCACGTTGGTGATAGCGCGGTCGACGGTGGCCGGGACGCTGCCGAAAGATTTGTTGGCAATCCACACCTGACCGATGACTTCGGCGGCGGTGAGGTTGCTGTTGAAGCCTTGCTTGCCGGTGGAGCAGAAACTGCAATCCAGGGCACAGCCTGCCTGGGACGAAACGCACAGAGTGCCGCGCTTGCCCTGGGGAATGTACACGGTCTCGACGCAGCTGCCGGACGCCACGCGCACCACCCACTTACGGGTGCCGTCGCTGGAGATGTCCTCGCTGACCACTTCCGGACCACGCACTTCAGCAATGGCCTTGAGCTTGTCGCGCAAGGCTTTGCTGACGTTCGTCATGGCGTCGAAATCATCGACGCCAAAGTGGTGAATCCATTTCATTACCTGACCGGCACGGAAACGCTTCTCCCCGATTGAGTCGAAGAATTTTTCCATTTCCGGCTGGGTCAGACCCAGCAGGTTTGTTTTAACAGTCGATGTAGTCATGGATTCACCTTCACTCTGCAAGCAATGCTTAGCGAGTGGTTACTTCAGTAGCTGCGAAGAAGTAAGCGATTTCGCGAGCGGCAGCAGCTTCGGAGTCCGAACCGTGAACGGCGTTGGCGTCGATCGATTCAGCGAAGTCAGCACGGATGGTGCCGGCAGCAGCTTCTTTAGGGTTGGTAGCGCCCATCAGCTCACGGTTGCGAGCGATAGCGTTTTCGCCTTCCAGAACCTGAACGACAACCGGACCGGAAGTCATGAATGCAACCAGGTCACCGAAGAAACCGCGCTCGCTGTGCTCAGCGTAGAAGCCTTCGGCTTCGGCTTTGGACAGTTGCTTCAGTTTCGAAGCTACAACGCGCAGGCCAGCGTCTTCGAAGCGAGTGGTGATCTTGCCGATCACGTTTTTAGCAACGGCGTCAGGCTTGATGATGGAGAAAGTACGTTGAACAGCCATGGTGTAACTCCAGAAACGGTAATTTGCGAAAAATTAAACCCGCGAATTATACGCGGGTTCTTGGGTATTGCCTAACCTGCGAGACGATCAGTCCAATTCTGCGGCCCAAAGGGTCTGGACCGCTTCCAACACCTTCTCGCCAACGCGACCAGAGGTGTCGTCAAAATCGGGGAGTGACTTGATCATCTGCTGCAGTTTGACGAAACCAACAGAATACGGATCGGTACCCGGGTGGGCCTCGGCCAGCTCTTCTGCAATGCGTTGAACATCATTCCAACCGTAGCTCATGACAGTCTTACCAGTCAGTGCGGCGCTTCGGCCGCATGGTTAAGCGAATATTTCGGAATCTCGACGGTGAGGTCTTCCTCACCGACGATGGCCTGGCAAGCCAGACGTGATTGCGCCTCAAGGCCCCAGGCACGGTCGAGGAAGTCTTCTTCCAGCTCGTCGGCCTCTTCCAGCGAGTTGAAACCCTCGCGGATGATGCAATGGCACGTGGTGCAGGCGCAGACGCCGCCGCACGCGCTTTCCATCTCGATATGGTGTTCGTGGGCCAGTTCGAGAATCGATGTGCCGGGCGCAGCCTCGACCACCATGCCTTCAGGGCAGAACTTCTCGTGGGGCAGAAAAATGACCTGGGGCATCAGATATCCTCGATTTCATTCAGGTTGCGCCCCGACAGAGCGGCTTTCACCGTCAGATCCATGCGGCGGGCAGCAAAAGCATCGGTCACTTGCGACAGACGTTTGGTCTGCTGCTCGATGGCGTAACCATCGGTACCTTTCATCAGTTCGGCCAGTTCCTGCATTTGCAGTTCGATGACCATGCGCTCTTCGGCGTCGAGCAGACGCTCGCCATCGGCCTCCAGCGCGCCCTGCACCGCTTCGAGCAGGCGCTGGGCATCGACTTGCTGCTCACGCAGAACGCGGGCGACCTTGTCGTCATTGGCATGCTGGAACGAATCCTTGAGCATCTTGGCGATTTCGCCATCGGTCAGACCATAGGAAGGTTTGACCTGAATGCTCGCCTCAACGCCCGAGCCCAATTCACGGGCAGACACGCTGAGCAGACCGTCGGCATCGACCTGGAAGGTCACGCGAATTTTCGCCGCACCGGCCACCATCGCCGGAATGCCGCGCAATTCGAAGCGCGCCAGAGAGCGGCAATCGCTGATCAGCTCGCGCTCACCCTGCAACACGTGGATCGCCATGGCCGACTGGCCGTCTTTATACGTGGTGAAATCCTGAGCGCGGGCGACGGGAATGGTGGTGTTGCGCGGAATCACCTTTTCCATCAGACCGCCCATGGTTTCCAAACCAAGGGAAAGCGGAATCACGTCGAGCAGCAGCAGTTCGCCGCCATCGCGTTTGTTGCCAGCCAGCGTATCAGCCTGGATCGCGGCCCCGATGGCCACCACTTGATCCGGGTCGATTTCCGTCAATGGCTGACGACCGAAGGCTTCGGCAACGGCTTCACGAACACGTGGCACGCGGGTCGAACCGCCGACCATGACCACGGCGTGCACGTCTTCCAGTTCTATACCGGAATCGCGAACCGCGCGGCGGCAGGCTTTCAGACTGCGCGCGACCATTGGCTCGATCAGCGCATCGAAGGCTTCGCGGGTCAGCGGCGCTTTCCAGTCGCCGTAGGCCACCTCAACGCTGGCGGCGTCGGTCAAAGCTTCTTTGGCCGCACAGGCAGTTTGCAGCAGATTGCGCTGTGCGCCCGGATCGAGATCGGCGGACAGGCCAGCACTCTCGATGATCCAGCCGGCAATCGCATGATCGAAGTCATCGCCGCCCAGCGCGCTGTCGCCGCCAGTGGCCAGAACTTCGAAAACGCCGCCAGTCAGACGCAGAATCGAAATATCGAAGGTACCGCCACCAAGGTCATAAATTGCAACCAGGCCTTCAGCGTGTTGATCCAGACCGTACGCTACAGCGGCAGCAGTCGGCTCGTTGAGCAGACGCAACACGTTCAGACCGGCGAGTTTGGCAGCGTCTTTGGTGGCCTGACGCTGCGCATCGTCGAAGTAGGCAGGAACGGTGATTACCGCACCAACCAGTTCGCCACCCAAGGTCGCTTCAGCGCGCTGACGCAGGACCTTGAGGATATCCGCGGAGACTTCAACCGGGCTTTTCGGGCCTTGCACGGTATCGATGAACGGCATGTGCGATTCGCCGCCGACAAAGCGGTACGGCAGTTGCTCGCCCAATTGCTTGACGTCGGACAGACCACGACCCATCAAGCGCTTGACCGAGAGCACGGTGTTCAGGGGATCGGAGGCTGCCGCCAGCTTGGCGGGCTCACCGACTTCGACGCGGTCGGCGTGATAACGCACGGCGGACGGCAGGATGACCTGCCCGTTGGCGTCGGCCAGCGGTTCGGAAAGACCACTGCGCAGCGCAGCGACCAGCGAATTGGTAGTACCCAAGTCGATGCCCACAGCCAGACGACGCTGGTGCGGTTGAGGACTTTGGCCGGGTTCGGCGATCTGCAGTAGAGCCATGGTGATCAGGTCTTGTCTGTCAGCGTGCAATCAGGGCAGCACTGGGTTAATCGTCGAGGCGCTCTTCCAGCTGGCGCACTTCGTAGGTGAGCTTGTCGAGGAACTGCATGCGTCGCATCAGGCGTTCGGCCTGCTCGCGTTGCGCTGCATCATCCCAACAGGCTGCGAAGCTTTCGTTGAGCTGCTCCTGAGCCGCCTTCAAGCGACGCTTGAACACGGCGACACCGTCGAGGTCGGCACTGTCCTGCAGATCTTCGAGCTCTTCGCGCCATTGCATCTGCTGCAGAAGGAATTCGGGATCGTGGACGGTGACTTCCATCGGCACTTCATGCCCGCTGATTTTCAGCAGGTAGCGTGCGCGCTGGGCCGGGCTCTTGAGCGTCTGGTAGGCGTCGTTGAGCCGCGCCGATTGCTCGAGTGCCGAGCGCTGCTCGCGCTCGGATGCATCGGCAAAACGGTCAGGATGGACGCCGCGCGCCAACTCACGGTAGCGCGTGGCCAACTGCTCGAGATCCAGGCGGAAGCTCGGTTGCAGCTCGAATAAAGCAAAATGACAAGGAATACCCACGACCAGCCTCAGATGTTGAAGCTTTCGCCGCAGCCACATTCACCGCGCACGTTGGGGTTGTTGAACTTGAAGCCTTCGTTCAACCCTTCCTTGACGAAGTCGAGCTCGGTGCCGTCCAGGTAGGCCAGGCTTTTCGGGTCGATGATCACTTTTTCGCCGTGACTCTCGAACACCTGATCTTCCGCCACTACCTCGTCGACAAACTCCAGCACGTAGGCAAGGCCGGAACAGCCTGTGGTGCGAACACCCAGACGAATCCCTTCACCTTTGCCGCGCCCATCGAGGGAGCGCCGCACGTGTCGAGCAGCCGCTTCTGTCATGCTGATAGCCATCGTTGACTCCTTACTCGTCGCCGAATCTTGAAATTCAGATCAAGCCTTTCTTCTGCTTGTAGTCGCGAACAGCCGCTTTGATAGCGTCTTCAGCGAGCACGGAGCAGTGGATTTTCACTGGCGGCAAAGCCAGTTCTTCGGCCAGCTGAGTGTTCTTGATGGTTTCGGCTTCGTCCAGGGTCTTGCCCTTCATCCACTCGGTAGCGAGGGAGCTGGAGGCGATTGCCGAACCGCAACCGTAGGTCTTGAACTTGGCGTCTTCGATAACGCCCTGATCGTTGACCTTGATCTGCAGACGCATCACGTCGCCGCACGCCGGAGCGCCGACCATGCCGGTGCCGACATCAGGATCTTCCGCGTTCATCTTGCCGACGTTGCGCGGGTTTTCGTAGTGGTCGATGACCTTTTCGCTGTAAGCCATGATTCTCAATCCTCACTCATCAGGGCCGCTCTTGAGACCCTGCAACTGCGCTGCGTTAACGCCGCGTCGCTACAGGATCTGTATCCGGCGGCTTCTATAGTTAGTGTGCCGCCCACTCGATTTTCGAGATATCGACGCCGTCTTTGTACATGTCCCACAGCGGCGACAGAGCGCGCAGCTTGGTAACGGCCTCGCAGACTTTCTGCGCGGCGTAGTCGATTTCTTCTTCGGTGGTGAAACGGCCGAAGGTAAAGCGGATCGAGCTGTGTGCCAGTTCGTCGTTGCGGCCCAGGGCGCGCAGTACGTACGAAGGCTCCAGCGACGCCGAGGTGCAGGCCGAACCGGACGATACCGCCAGATCCTTGAGCGCCATGATCAGCGACTCGCCTTCAACGTAGTTGAAGCTCAGGTTCAGGTTGTGCGGAACGCGGGCGGTCAGGCTGCCGTTGACGTACAGCTCTTCCAGGTGCTCGACCTGCTTGTAGAAGCGATCGCTCAAGGCTTTGATGCGCACGTTTTCAGCGGCCATGTCTTCCTTGGCTACGCGGAACGCTTCGCCCATGCCGACGATCTGGTGGGTCGCCAGGGTGCCGGAACGCATGCCGCGCTCGTGACCGCCGCCGTGCATGGTCGCTTCGATGCGCACACGCGGCTTGCGGCTGACGTACAGCGCGCCGATGCCTTTAGGGCCATAAGTCTTGTGGGCGGAGAACGACATCATGTCGACTTTCAGCTTCTGCAGATCGATTTCGACCTTGCCAGTGGACTGAGCCGCGTCGACATGGAACAGCACGCCTTTGGCGCGCAGCATTTCGCCGATGGCAGCGATGTCGTTGATGGTGCCGATTTCGTTGTTGACGTGCATCACCGACACCAGAATGGTGTCTTCGCGCAGTGCGGCGTCAATCATTGCCGGGGTGATCAGACCGTCTTCGGTCGGCTCGAGGTAGGTCACTTCGAAACCTTCACGCTCCAGCTGGCGCATGGTGTCGAGGACAGCCTTGTGCTCGATCTTGCTGGTAATCAGGTGCTTGCCCTTGGAGGCGTAGAAATGTGCCGCGCCCTTGATCGCCAGGTTGTCGGATTCGGTGGCACCGGAGGTCCAGACGATTTCGCGCGGGTCGGCATTGACCAGATCGGCCACCTGACGACGGGCGTTTTCGACGGACTCTTCAGCCTTCCAGCCGAACACGTGGGAGCGGGACGCCGGGTTACCGAAGTTTCCGTCGACCAGCAGGCATTCACTCATTTTCTGCGCAACGCGCGGATCAACCGGGGTGGTTGCAGAGTAATCAAGGTAAATCGGCAATTTCATGGACTATCTCCTAAATCAGGGCTGGCGTGCCGCGGGTAGCTCTTCGGCTGTCATTCGACGGCGGACGCTTCAATCTTGTCCAGGCGTGGCGCCTTGCTGCTGCAACGGCGCTGGTCCTGACGCTGGGCCACTTCTTGTACCTCACGGCGAGTCACAAGGTCGGCCAAGCTGATACCGCTCAGAAATTCGTGAATCTGCAGGCTCAAGTCGCACCACAGGTGATGGGTCAGGCAGGTATCACCGGAATGGCAATCGCCCTGGCCCTGGCACTTGGTGGCATCGACCGATTCGTTCACCGCATCGATCACCTGGGCGACCTGGATGCCCTGCATGTCGCGGGACAACTGGTAGCCACCACCCGGACCGCGAACGCTGGAAACCAGGTTGCTGCGGCGCAGCTTGGCGAACAGCTGTTCGAGGTAGGACAGGGAGATGCCTTGGCGCTCGGAGATATCGGCCAGAGACACCGGCCCGTGCTGCGCGTGCAACGCCAGGTCAAGCATGGCGGTCACGGCGTATCGGCCTTTTGTAGTCAGTCGCATGGACAGTTACCACGGAGTTCGGAATGGGCGGGAGTATGCAATTCCCGAGCATTTAAGTCAACTATAAGACCTAGTGCTTTAGTCGGGTTTACCCGCAAAAGAGCGCGCGCACTATAGCAAAGACGGGGCGCGGACAGCCAGCGCAACCGCGTGCTCGCGAAAAGCAGCGCCGCGGTTCAGCCGGCTTTCGATTCGTCCTTGCCCTTGACGCAAGCGAAATCTTCTTCGCGCAGCTCAGGCAGATCTTTCGCACAGTAATTGCTGCCCAGATCCTTCAGCGCGCCGCACATGCCTTCCAGGCGCCCGTCCACTGCTTGCAGATGATCGAGCAATTGGCCGATGGCGCGGGCCACCGGGTCAGGCATGTCTTCGCTGACACCGTAGGCGTCGAAACCGATCTTTTCCGCCATGGCTTTGCGCTTGGCGTCCTGCTCTTCATCGGTCTTGACGATGATCCGCCCCGGAATCCCCACCACCGTGGCGCCCGGCGGCACTTCCTTGGTGACCACAGCGTTGGAGCCGACTTTGGCGCCGGCACCCACCGTGAACGGACCGAGAACCTTGGCCCCGGCACCGACTACAACGCCGTCTCCGAGAGTCGGGTGGCGCTTGCCTTTGTTCCAGCTGGTGCCGCCGAGGGTCACGCCTTGATAGATGGTGACGTCGTCGCCGATCTCGGCGGTTTCACCAATAACGATGCCCATGCCGTGGTCAATGAAGAAACGCCGACCGACCTTGGCGCCCGGATGAATCTCGATCCCGGTCAGCCAGCGACCGAAGTTCGACACCAGTCGCGCCAGCCACTTCAACTCGTTGCGCCAGAGCATGCCGGCCAGACGATGAATCCAGATCGCATGCATGCCGGGGTAGCAGGTCAGGACTTCAAAAGCGTTACGCGCCGCCGGGTCTCGATGGAATACGCTTTGGATATCTTCACGCAAACGCTCAAACATCATTTAATCCTTCCGCTTTAGAAGCTCGCCACGGGCCGCTTTCTGGGTTTCCGTGAGGATGCCACGCAAAATATTCATTTCCGCCCGGCTGACCGAGCTGCGTCCGTACAACCGGCGCAGGCGCGCCATCAAGTGCCGAGGCTTTTCCGGGTCGAGGAATTCGATGGCAACCAGCGTCTGCTCCAGGTGCTCGTAGAATCGCTCCAGCTCATCCATGGTCGCCAGCTCGGCGCTTTTCACCGAGGCCACTTCTTCTTTCTCGACCTTGCTCGGCTGACCCTGTGCGGCCAGCCAAGCCATGCGCACTTCATAACTCAACACCTGCACCGCCGCCCCGAGGTTCAGCGAACTGAAGGTCGGGTCGGAAGGGATGTGCACGTGAAAATGACATCGCTGCAGCTCTTCGTTGGTCAGGCCGGAATCTTCACGGCCGAACACCAAAGCGATCTCGGCGCCCTGCCCGGCTTCCTCGACCACCTTGTTGCCGCATTCGCGCGGGTCCAGCAGTGGCCAGGGAATGCGCCGGTCGCGGGCGCTGGTGCCGAGCACCAGATTGCAGCCGACCAGAGCATCTTCCAAGGTGGCGACGACTTGCGCGTTTTCAAGGATGTCACCGGCACCAGAGGCGCGGGCATCGGCCTCGTGGTGCGGGAAGACCCGCGGATCGACCAGCACCAGTCGCGACAGACCCATGTTTTTCATGGCGCGCGCGGCCCCGCCGATGTTGCCGGGGTGGCTGGTGTTGACCAGGACGACACGAATGTTCTGCAGCAAGGGAGGCGCTCTCGGACACAGGAAAGGGGGGCAAATCTTACAGAACAGCCTACCGTTAAGCTATGAAAGCGAACAGCGTCCTTCACCTGAAGAAAAGTTCTGATAGAATGCGCGGCTTTCTTTAACAACCTTAGGTGACACATCCATGCAGCCCATGCTGAATATCGCGCTGCGCGCCGCCCGCAGCGCCAGTGAACTGATCTTCCGCTCCATCGAGCGCCTGGATACCATCAAGGTCGACGAAAAAGACGCCAAGGATTACGTATCCGAGGTCGATCGCGCCGCTGAACAGAAAATCATCGATGCCCTGCGCAAGGCTTACCCGAATCACTCGATTCAGGGTGAAGAAACCGGCCTGCACGCTGGCACCGGCATCGAAGGCGAAGAGTACCTGTGGATCATCGATCCGCTGGACGGCACCACCAACTTCCTCCGTGGCATTCCGCACTTTGCAGTGAGCATTGCCTGCAAATATCGTGGTCGCCTGGAACACGCAGTGGTTCTGGACCCGGTCCGCCAGGAAGAATTCACCGCCAGCCGTGGTCGCGGCGCTCAACTGAACGGTCGTCGTCTGCGCGTCAGTGGTCGCACCAGCCTCGACGGCGCTCTGCTCGGCACTGGCTTCCCGTTCCGTGACGATCAGATGGACAACCTCGACAACTACCTGGGCATGTTCCGCGCTCTGGTTGGCCAGACTGCCGGCATCCGCCGCGCCGGTTCGGCGAGCCTGGACCTGGCTTACGTAGCTGCCGGTCGTTTCGATGCGTTCTGGGAATCGGGCCTGTCCGAGTGGGACATGGCTGCAGGCGCCCTGCTGATTCAAGAAGCCGGCGGCCTGGTGAGCGACTTCACCGGCGGTCACGACTTCCTGGAAAAAGGCCACATCGTTGCCGGCAACACCAAATGCTTCAAGGCAGTGCTGACGGCGATCCAGCCGCACCTGCCGGCCTCGCTGAAGCGCTAAGCTTTACGCGAAACCAAAAAGCACCCTTCGGGGTGCTTTTTTTGTGCCTGCAATTCCAAACAGCACAATTCCCTGTGGGAGCGAGCCTGCTCGCGAATGGGCGTGCCAGCAAAGGAACTATCAACTGTTGGACCGTATTCGCGAGCAGGCTCGCTCCCACATAGGGTCATGGGTAGCCCTGAAACGCGGGTATAAAAAAAGCACCCCGCAGGGTGCTTCTTTCACAACTCTGGAGCCTTACTGAGCCGGCTCATTCTGCGACAGGATCAGCTTGCCTTCCTTGTCGACCGGAATCTGGTTGCCCGGATCGCGATCCATCCGCACTTTGCCTTCCTTGCCATCAAGCGAGTAACGCACGTCGTAACCGACGACCTTGTCGCTGATGTCATTGACCGTGTTGCAGCGAGTTTGCGTAGTGGTGTAGGTGTCACGCTCCTGCATGCCCTCCTGCACCTTGTTGCCCGCATAACCGCCACCGACCGCACCGGCCACCGTGGCAATCTTCTTGCCGGTACCGCCGCCAATCTGGTTACCCAGCAAACCACCGGCCAGCGCGCCGACCACGGTACCGGCGATCTGGTGTTGATCTTTTACCGGCGCCTGACGGGTCACCGTTACATCCTTGCATACTTCACGTGGAGTCTTGATCTGTGTCTTGACCGGCTCAACGGCTAATACTTGCGCATACTCAGGGCCGCTTTTAACCAGGCTGTAGGTGGCAACAGCACCCCCGGCTGTGACACCGACAGCACCCAATACCGCACCAACCAGCAACGACTTGTTCACATGAACCTCCTGACCATCACATGCGGGACGCGCCCGCGCTTCTCCCAGCCTTGGAGCACAAAAAAAGGCACGAGTTCAACTCGCGCCTTTTGTTGGCTGACAGTCGGGACATCGCTGGCCGTTATGGACGGTCGTCGACTTCCTTATCGGTGTTGGCCGGAGGAATCAGATCCTCGGTGGTCAGGTTCAGCCAGATCAGCACCACGTTGGCGATGTAGATCGACGAGTAGGTACCCGCCAATACACCGATGAACAGCGCGATGGAGAAGCCGAACAGGTTGTCGCCGCCGAAGAACAACAGTGCCGCGATTGCCAGCAGGGTGGAGATCGAGGTCGCCATGGTGCGCAGCAGGGTCTGGGTGGTCGAGATGTTGATGTTCTCGATCAGCGTCGCCTTGCGCAGCACACGGAAGTTCTCACGTACCCGGTCGAAGACCACGATGGTGTCGTTCAGCGAGTAACCGATGATCGCCAGCACTGCCGCCAGTACTGTCAGATCGAAGGTGATCTGGAAGTACGAGAGGATACCCACGGTCACGATCACGTCGTGGATCAGCGACACAATGGCGCCGACCGCAAACTTCCACTGAAAGCGGAACGCCAGGTAGATCAGGATGCCGCCGAGCGCCAGCAGCATGCCGAGGCCGCCCTGGTCGCGCAGTTCTTCACCGACCTGCGGGCCGACGAACTCGACACGCTTGACCGTCGCCGGGTTGTCACCGCCGACCTTTTGAAGCGCTTCCGCTACTTGATGGCCCAACTGCGGGTCTTCACCCGGCATGCGCACGAGCAGGTCGGTGGTCGCACCGAAGTTCTGCACCACGGCTTCGTGATAACCGGAAGTCGCCAGTTGCTCGCGCACCTTGGTGACGTCGGCCGGACGCTCGTAGGTCAGCTCGATGAGCGTACCGCCGGTGAAGTCCAGGCCCCAGTTCATGCCCTTGGTGGCAACACTGAACAAGGCAATGACGGTAAGCAGCAATGTGACGCCGAACGCGAAGTTGCGAACGCCCATGAAGTTGATTGTACGTAACATGGCAGCCCCTTAAATCCACAACTTCTTGAAGTCACGTCCGCCAAAGATCAGGTTGACCATTGCGCGGGTCACCATGATGGCCGTGAACATCGAGGTAAAGATCCCGAGGGACATCGTCACTGCGAACCCCTTCACCGGGCCGGTGCCCATGGCGAAGAGAATGCCGCCGACCAGCAACGTGGTCAGGTTGGCGTCGAGAATCGCGGTGAATGCCCGGCCGAAGCCTTCGTTGATTGCCCGCTGCACAGTCATGCCGGCGGCGATCTCTTCACGAATCCGCGAGAAGATCAGCACGTTGGCGTCGACCGCCATACCCATGGTCAAGACGATACCGGCGATACCCGGCAGGGTCAGCGTGGCACCCAGCAACGACATCAATGCCAGCAGCAGCACCATGTTCACCGCCAGCGCAACGGTGGCGATGACGCCGAAGAAGCGGTAGATGGCGATGATGAACAGCGACACGAACAGCATGCCCCACAGGGAAGCGTCGATACCTTTGGTGATGTTGTCAGCACCCAGGCTCGGACCGATTGTGCGCTCTTCAGCGAAGTACATCGGTGCAGCCAGACCACCGGCACGCAGCAGCAGCGCCAGCTCGGACGACTCGCCCTGACCGTTCAGGCCAGTGATGCGGAATTGCGCACCCAGCGGCGACTGAATGGTCGCCAGGCTGATGATCTTCTTCTCTTCCTTGAACGTCTGCACCGCGACGTCTTTCTCGACGCCATCAACCACTTGCTTGGTGTAAGTGGTGACCGGACGCTGTTCGATGAAGATCACCGCCATGCTGCGGCCGACGTTGGAACGGGTCGCACGGCTCATCAACTCGCCACCGTGGCCATCCAGACGGATGTTCACTTCAGGCGTGCCATGTTCACCGAAACCGGCCTTGGCGTCGGTGACCTGGTCACCAGTGATGATCAGACCACGCTCGATCTGCGCTGGCGGACGGTTGCCTTCGCGGAATTCGAACGACTCGGAAGTAGCTTTCGAAGCGCCCGGCTCGGCGGCCAGACGGAACTCGAGGTTGGCCGTCTTGCCAAGAATACGCTTGGCTTCGGCAGTGTCCTGCACGCCCGGCAGCTCAACCACGATGCGGTTGGCGCCCTGACGCTGCACGATCGGTTCGGCAACACCCAGCTCGTTGACGCGGTTACGTACCGTGGTCAGGTTCTGCTTGATGGAGTATTCACGGATTTCCGCCAGCTTGGCCGGGGTCATCGCCAGACGCAGCACCGGTTGACCGTTGAGGTCGGCCGGAACAATGTCGAAATCGTTGAAATTCTTGCGAATCAGCGCACGGGCCTGTTCGCGGGAATCTTCATCGCTGAAGCCCAACTGAATGGCACCGCCCAGTTGCGGCAGGCTGCGATAGCGCAGCTTCTCTTTGCGCAGCAGGCTCTTGACGTCGCCTTCGTAGACTTTGAGGCGTGCATCGAGGGCTTTGTCCATGTCCACTTCGAGCAGGAAGTGCACACCACCGGACAAGTCCAGACCCAGCTTCATCGGGTGCGCACCTAGGTTGCGCAGCCATTGCGGGGTGGTCTGTGCCAGGTTCAGCGCGACGACGTAGTCATCACCCAACGCCTTGCGCACAACGTCCTTGGCCGGCAGCTGATCTTCAGCCTTGCTCAGACGGATCAGACCGCCCTTGCCGCCCGCCGTCAGCGTTGCCGCCTTGACGTTGATGCCGGACTCTTTCAGCGCCGTGCTGACGCGAGCCAGATCGGCGTCATTGACCTGCAGAGCCGTGCTGGCGCCGCTGATCTGAATCGCCGGGTCATCGGGGTAAAGATTGGGAGCGGAATAAATCAGACCGATCGCCAGCACCGCCAGGATCAGAATGTATTTCCACAGAGGGTATTTGTTCAGCATCACGCCGCCCGTTATGAACGCGGGGCGCCTTGCGCGCCCCGTCGATTGAGTAGAAGTTGTTGCTCTTAGATCGCTTTCAGCGTGCCTTTTGGCAGCGTGGCGGCGATGGCGCCTTTCTGGAACTTCATTTCCACGGTGTCGGACACTTCCAGAACCACGAAGTCATCGGCAACCTTGGTGATCTTGCCGGCGATGCCGCCAGTGGTGACGACTTCGTCGCCCTTCTGCAGGCTGCTCAGCAGGTTCTTCTGCTCTTTGGCGCGCTTGGCCTGTGGACGCCAGATCATCAGGTAGAAGATGACCAGGAAGCCGACCAGGAAAATCCACTCGAAGCCGCCGCCCATTGGGCTTGCAGCAGCCGGTGCAGCTGCGTCAGCCATGGCGTTAGAGATAAAAAAGCTCATTTAGCACTCCAGTTGCAAATGTTGAATCTTGGGGTCAGAAAACTCAGTCCAAAGGCGGAACGGGAAGTCCGCGTTTGGCGTAGAAGGCATCGACAAAGGCGGCCAATGTACCCTGTTGAATAGCCTCGCGCAAACCAGCCATCAGCACCTGATAATGGCGCAAGTTATGGATGGTATTGAGCATGCTGCCGAGCATTTCGCCGCACTTGTCCAGGTGATGCAGATAAGCGCGCGAGAAGTTCTGGCAGGTGTAGCAATCGCAGGTCGGATCCAGCGGCGATTCATCATGGCGATGGAACGCGTTACGGATCTTCAGCACACCGGTATCGATGAACAGATGCCCATTGCGGGCATTACGGGTTGGCATCACGCAATCGAACATGTCCACCCCGCGGCGCACACCCTCAACCAGATCTTCCGGTTTGCCAACGCCCATAAGGTAACGAGGTTTGTCAGCGGGCATCTGGCCCGGCAGATAATCCAGCACCTTGATCATTTCGTGCTTCGGTTCGCCCACCGACAGACCGCCGATGGCGAGGCCGTCGAAGCCGATCTTGTCGAGGCCTTCGAGCGAGCGCATGCGCAGGTTTTCATGCATCCCGCCCTGGACGATGCCGAACAGCGCTGCGGTGTTGTCGCCGTGGGCATTCTTCGAACGCTGCGCCCAGCGCAACGACAATTCCATCGATACGCGCGCAACGTCTTCGTCAGCCGGATACGGCGTGCATTCGTCGAAGATCATCACGATGTCGGAACCGAGATCGCGCTGCACCTGCATCGACTCTTCCGGGCCCATGAACACTTTGGCGCCGTCGACTGGAGAAGCGAAGGTCACGCCCTCCTCCTTGATCTTGCGCATCGCGCCGAGGCTGAACACCTGGAAACCGCCGGAGTCGGTGAGAATCGGGCCTTTCCACTGCATGAAATCGTGCAGGTCGCCGTGCTCCTTAATCACCTGAGTGCCGGGACGCAGCCACAGGTGAAAGGTGTTGCCCAGAATGATTTCCGCGCCAGTGGCGACGATGTCGCGCGGCAGCATGCCCTTGACCGTGCCGTAGGTGCCGACCGGCATGAATGCCGGGGTCTCGACGGTGCCACGGGGAAAGGTCAGGCGACCACGACGAGCCTTGCCATCGGTGGCCAGCAGCTCAAAGGACATTCGACATTCGCGACTCATTCTGTTTCCTCTGGGCCTGTCTGTTCAGGGGCAGTTGGAGCGGGATTGCGGGTGATGAACATCGCATCCCCGTAACTGAAAAAGCGGTATCCGTTTTCCACGGCGGCCTTGTAGGCGGCCATGGTTTCGGGATAACCGGCAAACGCGGAAACCAGCATCAACAGCGTGGATTCCGGCAAATGGAAATTGGTCACCAGGGCATCGACCACATGAAACGGCCGGCCCGGATAGATAAAGATGTCGGTGTCGCCACTGAATGGCTTGAGCACGCCATCGCGCGCTGCGCTTTCCAGCGAACGCACGCTGGTGGTGCCGACCGCAATCACTCGACCGCCACGCGCACGGCACGCAGCGACCGCATCGACCACATCCTGGCCGACTTCCAGCCACTCGCTGTGCATGTGGTGATCTTCGATCTTCTCGACACGCACCGGCTGAAACGTCCCCGCGCCGACGTGCAACGTCACGAACGCAGTCTCGACACCCTTGGCAGCAATCGCCTGCATCAGCGGCTCATCGAAATGCAGCCCCGCCGTCGGCGCCGCCACCGCACCCAGACGCTGGGCATACACGGTCTGATAACGCTCGCGATCCGAGCCTTCATCCGGGCGGTCTATATAAGGAGGCAACGGCATGTGCCCGACACGGTCGAGCAGCGGCAACACTTCCTCGGCAAAACCCAGCTCGAACAACGCATCATGACGCGCCAGCATCTCGGCTTCGCCACCGCCGTCGATAAGGATCTTCGAACCCGGCTTCGGCGACTTGCTGGAGCGCACATGGGCCAGCACGCGGTGCGCATCGAGCACGCGCTCGATGAGAATTTCCAGCTTGCCGCCGGACGCTTTCTGCCCGAACAGCCGCGCCGGAATCACCCGGGTATTGTTGAACACCATCAAATCGCCCGGGCGCAAATGCTCAAGCAAATCAGTGAATTGACGGTGTGCCAGGGCGCCGCTCGGCCCATCGAGGGTCAGCAGGCGACTACCGCGACGCTCGGCCAACGGATGGCGGGCGATCAGCGAATCAGGAAGCTCGAAAGTAAAGTCAGCAACGCGCATGATGGGGTTCGTCTAGCAGGGCCGGAAAGTCTAGCGGAAATATCAAAAATTGACCATGAAACGTGATTGACCAACGGTAATCACCTCTCTATACTTCGCCGCCATTGAGCCCTGATGGCGGAATTGGTAGACGCGGCGGATTCAAAATCCGTTTTCGAAAGGAGTGGGAGTTCGAGTCTCCCTCGGGGCACCAACACAGAGAAAAAGGTCTTGCGAAAGCAAGGCCTTTTTTTGTCCGGAGAAAAGTGGAGATCGGCTTTTGCCAATGTGACACGTAGAGGCTTGCGCTCACCAAGGAGGCCAATCCCGAGATGCTGGAAGCATGGATAACCAAGCATAAGGCTGAGCAATTAGCGCTCGATGAGAAAAGGCCTGCGAAGAGGCCCTCTCTTTATCCCAACAAGCTATTTTTTCCGGCAGATCTCAACATCGTTTTGTGTTTTCAGATCGGTGTCGATGCCAAGCCGATACCTGCAGTAATCAATAATCCATTTACGCTCCTGCTCCGTGAGTCGCTCGACTTGTCGAATCTCCCCGTCATTGGCGTGGATGTTGTAAAACTTCATCTGAAACGTCGGATGCTTCTTGATGAACAGGATGGTTTCGATGTCTCCATCATCGAGCGCTTGGTAATACCCGACGTAGAGCATTGTCACCAGAACCAAAACAATCAGGGCAATCAGCTTCTTCATTCTTGCGGCGCTGGAACTAACGCGCCACCGCATGGCCAAGCCTCCAATCTTCTACGCGCAGCAAGCCCATTAAAAAATACCTCTGTAAAACCCGCAAAAATGGCCTTGGCATATCCTGGCGTTGGGAACTGGCCGGATCGTTACGTGCCGCAGGTTTTGCCACAACCAACTCCTCGTCACCATCGCCCATTCCCATACCAATTCGAGCTCAAAGCCTACTTTCGATTTCCTCCCAGATGTACGCGTAGTTGTACTTCAACCAACGAACCAGCACTTTATCGAACTGGCGACGAAACCAGTTTCGCTCTCTAGCTGCCAGCCTTTCCTCAATCGATTTTCTGAGTATGTCGGGGTCGAAACCCGTCCATATCGGAGGCACAGGTGCAACGAGATTGGTAAAGCACACCGGCGCGACCTCTGAATAAAGAATTGAGTAAAGGATTTCAGGGTCGACACCTCTCACCTTATTCGCCAAATAATCATATTCCACGGGAAAATCATTGAATGGCTCGGAAAGAGCGGCTCTAACTTTTGTCAGTTGTGGCTCGGTCAGAAGATGTCCCAATGTGTGAGCTCCTCTAACTCTTCATCCAGTGAACTCGCTACCGCTTCGCCTGCAATACCACCGGCAGGCGAGTTGCGGGCAAACCATCGAAGAAAACGTCAGGCGAACCTGTCGCGATGGGGTTCGTTCCGTGCCCTGGAACAGGACAGCTGGAGGGATCGCTTTTACGAGCGGCTGGGTTAGCCATGGATGACTCCTGTCAAAAAAATCCTTTTCGAAAGATAAACCTATCACGAAATTCAGCCTGGACGGCCGCATCCGATCATTCAAAAAAGTGCTCGATCACCAGACCGCGCTACCTGTTGCTTGGGTTAACGCGGTTGGTACTTCGCTGGCGTTTTCTACCTTGCCATCAACTCAGGTTTCAGAATGGGACGCGGCTCCTCCCTACTCCTTGACTGCAAACATCCGCTCAGCAATCTCCCGCCCCCGCTCCAACCCTTCCTCCGTCAACCATATCGATTTGTTCCGGTTCACCGGATTACTGATCAAACCCTGCTCGTGCAAGCGGTTCATGATCTCGAAGTCATAGCCCTTCCACGCATTGCCGTCGTCGGAGCTATAAGCTGCCAGGAGAGCAAGGACGGCGTCGTCGATCAGTTTCATGTCGTATTCCATGATGGTCACTCCGCTGATGTTCAGTGTTTGTAATCAAAGCGTCGTATCAAAGTGGATGTCAATGCTGCGCGAGCTTGTAGGTTTTAGATGCCCGATTGCTGGTTGCCTCGCATGCGATCCCCGCCCGTATAATCACGCCCGCACGGCAAACCTCCTCTGGCCTTTCGCGCATTGGTTTCAAACCCTTCACTTCACTGACAGACATCCCCATGGAAACCTCACTGGAAACCGTCGCCCTCTTCTCCCTCAAACTCGCCTACGAGGAAGAGGGCCTGAGCCCGATCCTGCGCGATGACATGGTCATGGGCAATTATCAGAAAGATGTTTTCGAGTTACTGGTGAAACGCGGCGATGTCGAGGCCATTCAGTTCAAGATGAACGAATGCCTGAACCTGGCGCTGGATGCTTTGGGTGGGGTCGAGAAGCCGTTGGGGCGGGAGTTGCGCAAGTTGTCGGCGGAGTTGGCTAAGGCACGGTCGGTGGAGCAGCTGGGTCAGCCGCTGCTCGCGCTGAAGGGGTATCTGCGCGACATTCTTTGAGTGCCGCGCAATCGATGCTTACAGCAGATAGCTCGAGATGTACTTGGAAATTTCCACCATCGAGGTCTTGCCGGTGAATTCGAATTTCACTTTGCCCAGCGACGAAAAGTAGATTTCCAGCTCGGAATCCAAGTCGAACGTGCCCGAGGTTTCCACGGAGTAGGCGACGATGTTTTTGTATGGCAGGGAGGTGAAGTCCTTTTTGCTGCTGGTGATACCTTGGACGTTGACGGCAATGATGCGTTTGTTGGTGAAGACCACACCGTCGCGCATGGCTTTGTAGGAATCGATGACTTGTTCACCTTCCAGTAGCAGCGCAGTGACGCGCTCGGCGTATTCGTCGTTCTGCTTGAGTTTGAAGAAGCCTTTGTTGTTGAAGTCGATCATCTGTCCATCCTCTGAGTAAAAAACTCCCGGTAAAGCTTTGGCTCAATGACGCGCCCTTAATGCGAAAGTGGCGCGATGCCAGTATTTTGTTATCTTGCGCCCAAATCTTTCGAGAGGCACTGGCGCCTACCCGATCAAAGCGTTTTTCTGGAGTGGATTGCAATGGACGGGTGGCTTTTTGTACTAGCTCTGGTCGTAACGTGGGTATGGGTCGTAGGCGAACGAGGTGATTGGAACCTGGTGACGGCCAACCTCGCCGGGTGTTTCGCTGGTTGGGTTGTCGGCTTGGTAGTGAAAGCGGTGTACGAGGGTTTCGTGGGCGACACAAGCATGCAATCGTCGCCACACGTTGTGCGATCCCTGCTGATGGTGCTCAGCAGCCTTGGCGCGTTCGCCGGCGTTTGGATTTGGGTGGTGCAACGCAAACGCCCCACGAGCAAGTTGACACGCCATATCATTGGCGCTGCTTTTGGCATTTTTGCTGGTTTCGATACGCTGATGCTGCTCACTCGGTTCATTCCTTTGAGTGCCTGATAGGGCGGACCAACAGGTTTGCTATCGTGCAGCCCTGTTGGAATGATTCGTGTGTGATCTAAAGAATTTCAAGGTTTGAGGAAAAGGATCAAATGGAGTTTCTGTATTTCCTGTTGTTTTTGCTCGTCTGGGGCCTCATGTGGCGCTGGGTGATGAAAAACCGCGGCAGCTGGAACCTGTTCTTGGGCACGTTCGCTGGTGTTCTGGCCGGGTTCATCGTCGCCCTAGTGGTACTGTCGATCACCCTCGCCCTATTCCCTCTGGCGCCGCGCTCCCCTGTGGAACCAACGCAAAGCGACAAGGCTGAAATCTCTTCTTCTTCCCCCGCGCCCGTTACACAAACCGTGTCCAGGTTGATGCCAGTGATCGCCTCCACGCCGGATACCTCCGATAACCTTGTCGACTATGTCGCCAGCGCACCTCAGAACGAGCCCTCTCCGCCCGAGTCCGCGCTGTTGCCGAACTACAGCGAACGCCTGCCCTCTTCGCTGCTCGAAAGGGATTTCAAGGACATCATGGGCAATGACTTTGTCGTGTCGCGCCGGCTGGCGGGCAGCAATGCGAATGCGGACAGATCGTTGATGGCGTTCATGATGTGCGAGCCCTTCATAAAGCGCGCCATGCGTTTTGCAGCAGCGACTTCCGTCGCAGGTGCCGAGAGCGCCAGCAGCCATCGGTTCAAAGATCAGACTTACAGCATTGACGGCACCCTGACCGCTCGCAACATGTTGGGCGACGATGTCTCCTATGCCTACGATTGTTCAGTTCAGCAAGTGGACGGCAACAATCCTGACAAGGCCGCATGGCGACTGCTCGGCCTGAAGTTGAAAAAGGTCGACTCTTAAGACTCATTTAAGGGATCAAGGCGCCGGCTGCGCTATCATCGCCGGCCTGTGCGCCTTGAGCTTTGCCCTCGATGTTTTCAACACCCGATAACCTGATCTCGCTGCCTCCTGTCCTGGCCGGCCCGCTGCTGCGGCGGCTGGAGCCGACGCGCCTGGTGCTGTGGCTGGTGGGCTCGCGTGAACTGTCGCTGACCTTGCGCCTGCAAGGTGTAGGAGATATTCCGCTCGACTCAGAGAAATGCACGGTCATTGCCGTAGGCCGTCATGCGTTCGTGCATCTGATCGACGTCCAACTCGAATGCGCCCTGCCCTGCGACACGTTTATCGATTACGACCTGCTGATCGATGACGCCATCGGTATGGCTGAGTGGGCACCGCACCTGCTTTATCCCGGCGCCACCTGCGCGAACCTCGTCGTGCGTTCGCGGATCGATCAATTGCTCCACGGCTCCTGCCGCAAGCCGCATCATCCGGCAACCGACGGTTTGCTCTGCGTCGATCAATTGCTGGCCGACGAAACCGATGCGCAGCAACGTCCGGCGTTGCTGATGATGAGCGGTGATCAGGTCTATGCCGACGACGTCGCCGGGCCGATGCTGCGGGCGATTCATGCCTTGATAGAGCGTCTGGGTCTGTTCGATGAGCACCTTGACGGTGCCGTGGTCAGCGACAGCGCCAAGCTCTATCAACACCCGGCAAGCTATTACCACCGTGCGGATTTGTTACCGGCGCTAGAGAGCAACGAGACCTTGCGCGAGCGATTTTTCGGTGGCGCGCGTAAGCCGATTTTCACCAGCAGCAGCGCCGACAATCACCTGGTGACATTCGCCGAAGTCATGGCCATGTACATGCTGGTGTGGTCGCCGACGCCGTGGTCGCTGATCAATCCGAGCGCGCCGACGCTGACGCCGGAACGCCGCAAGCGCTACAACCTCGAGCAGACGCGCATCGATGCCTTCAAGGCGGGCCTGGGCAACGTCGCGCGGGCGCTGGCGCATCTGCCGAGCCTGATGATTTTCGATGACCACGACATCACCGATGACTGGAATCTTTCTGCGCAATGGGAGGAAACCGCCTACGGCCATCCGTTCTCCAAACGCATCATCGGCAACGCGCTGATTGCTTATCTGTTGTGTCAGGGCTGGGGCAACAATCCGGATGCCTTCAAAGGAATGCTGGAGCAGACCGCGCAACTGAGCGCCAGTGGCGACGACGGCTATCTGGACATGCCGGTGCAGGACGATCTGATTGATCAGTTGCTGCGTTTTCAACAGTGGCATTTCGTGCTGCCGAGCAGTCCGGCACTGGTGGTGATCGACACGCGCACCCGGCGCTGGCGCAGCGAGATGGCCCTCAAGCAACCGTCGGGCCTGCTCGACTGGGAAGCCTTGAGCGAACTGCAACAGGAACTGCTCGATCACCCTTCGGCGATCATCGTGTCGCCGGCGCCGATCTTTGGCGTGAAGCTGATTGAAACCGTGCAGAAGGTGTTCAGCTGGTGCGGTTACCCGCTGCTGGTCGACGCGGAAAACTGGATGGCCCATCGCGGCGCGGCACAGGTGATCCTGAACATTTTCCGACACTCGCGCACACCCGGAAACTACGTGGTGCTGTCCGGCGATGTGCATTATTCCTTCGTCTACGAAGTCCTGATCCGCCACCGCAAGGCCGGCCCCCGGATCTGGCAGATCACCAGCAGCGGCATCAAGAATGAATTCCCACCAACGCTGCTGGAATGGTTCGACCGCCTCAACCGCTGGCTCTACTCACCACGCTCACCGTTGAACTGGTTCACCAAACGCCGCCTGATGCGCATCGTCCCGTATACGCCGGAACATGCCGAGGCCGGGGAACGGTTGTGGAATTCGGCGGGGATCGGACAGGTGTTTTTCAATGAACAGGGGCAGCCGAGCGAGATTGTTCAGCACAACTCGAATGGGGCGATGAAGACGAGGATGCTGGCGCCGGAGTTGGGGGATGGGCTGGATTGAAGCAGTAACCATTTCCTACATCGGCTGGGCACGGTATGACGAGATAAGGGCTTCGCGACACTGAACAGGAGCGAGGAGGATTACAACCTTCTCAGAAACGTCTCGAATATTCCTGAGCGATACTGATTGAAGTCGCAGTCAGCCCTGCTGCGACACAACCACTGGTAGGTGTCGACTTGTCATCCTGTACTCATTTCTGTACGTTCTCTGCATCCAGCGAGGACTTCAATATGCAAACCATCAACTACACCACCGCCCGTGCGCATTTGGCCGAGACGATGGACCGTGTCAATGAAGATCGTGCGCCGCTATTGGTCACTCGGCAGAAAGGTGAACCCGTAGTGATGATGTCTTTGGCCGAATACAACGCGTTGGAAGAAACAGCCTACTTGCTTCGCTCCCCTGCCAACGCCGAAAGGCTGATGAAATCCATCGGTGAGTTGCGCGCCGGCAAAGCCAAAGTCAGGCAATTGATCGAAGAATGAAAATCGAGTTCACGCCCACAGGCTGGGAAGACTATTTGTGGTTTCAGCAAAACGACAAGGCTGGGCTCAAGCGTATCAATCTTCTGATCAAAGCAATCAAGCGCGAACCGTTTGAGGGTGTCGGTAAACCAGAGGCGCTCAAACATAATATGAGCGGCCTCTGGTCACGCCGAATAACGGCCGAACATCGTCTGGTGTACAGGGTTGAGGACGGCGAAATCTGCGTCATCAGTTGCCGGTATCACTATTGAACCTGAGCTGAATCAGTCATCAGAGCGCGTCCAACCCCTCTGACAATCATCCCCACCTCGCGCTCATCAATCGTCAGCGGCGGGAGCAACCTGATGGTCTTGCCACGAGTCACGTTGATCAACAAGCCATGATCCCGCGCGGCGATCAGCGTCAGGTCGCGCACCGGTTGTTTCAGCTCGACACCGATCATCAGGCCCTGCCCCCGGATTGCCAGCACGTTCGGGTTGTCTGCCAATTCGGCGCGCAGGCGTTCCAGTAACCGCGCGCCCTGCACCCGCGCATTCTCCAGCAGGCCTTGCTCTTCGATGATGTCCAGCACCGTGCAGCCGACCCGGCAGGCCAGCGGATTGCCGCCGAAAGTGCTGCCGTGGCTGCCCGGGGTGAACAAATCCGCCGCGCGGCCACGGGCCAGGCAGGCGCCGATCGGCACGCCATTGCCGAGGCCTTTGGCCAGGGTCATGACATCGGGCACGATGCCTTCGTGCTGAAAGGCGAACCACTGCCCGGTGCGGCCGATGCCGGTCTGGATTTCATCGAGCATCAGCAGCCACGCGTGGCGATTGCACAGGTCGCGCAGGGCTTTGAGATAACCCGGCGGTGCGATTTGTACGCCGCTTTCGCCCTGGATCGGTTCGACCAGAATCGCCACGATGCGCGCGCCGTGTTTGCGCTGTATTTGCTCCAGCGCCGGGAGATCGCCGAACGGCACTTTGACGAAATCCCCCGGCAGTTCGTTGAAGCCCAGGCGCACCGCCGGGCCATCGCTGGCAGACAGCGTGCCGAGGGTGCGGCCATGAAACGCGTTGGCCATGACCACCACCAGCGGCTGCTCGATGCCTTTGCGCCAGCCGTAAAGGCGCGCCAGTTTCAGTGCCGTCTCGTTCGCTTCGGCGCCGGAGTTGTTGAAGAACGCGCGCTCCATCCCCGACAACGCCGTCAGCCGTTTGGCCAGTTGTAGTTGCCAGTCGATGCTGTATAGGTTGGAGGTGTGCAACAGCAATCCCGCTTGCTCGCTGATCGCCGCAACGATGCGCGGATGCGAGTGGCCGACATTGGTCACTGCCACACCGGCAACGGCATCCAGATATTCGCGCCCCGCCTGATCCCACAGACGCGTGCCCAGGCCCTTGGTGAAACTCAGGGCCAGTGGTTGGTAGGTGTTCATCAGGGCGGCGGTCATGACGTAAAACTCCATTGCAGGTCGGGGTTTTTCCAGTATGGTTAGCCACCTGAGCTGGATAAACTCGGAAAAACTTCAATCATTTAAAAGCCGGGCTTGATAATGGACTTGTTTCAGTCGATGGGCGTGTACGTCAAAGTGGTCGAAACCGGGAGCATGACGGCCGCCGCTGCGAAGTGCGAAATGTCGACGACGATGGTGGGCAATCATCTGCGCGCGCTGGAGCAACGGCTCGGCGTGCAACTGCTGCAACGCACCACGCGCCGCCAGCGCCTGACCGAATTCGGCAGCGTCTATTATCAGCGCTGCCTGGAAGTGCTCGGCCTGGTGGCCGACTCCGAACGCCTTGCTGAACAAGCGTCGGACGAGCCGCGCGGTTTGCTTCGTATCACCGCGCCGCTGACCTTCGGCGTTGAACGACTGACCCCGGCCCTGAGCGAATATTCCTTGCTGTATCCGCAAGTGAAACTCGACGTGGTATTGACCAACAGCCGCCCGGATCTGCTGGAGAACGGCCTCGATGTCGCATTCCGCCTGGGCAATTTCGACCAATCCAACCTGATCGCCCGGCCCTTGATCGACTACACCCTGACGGTCTGCGCCTCCCCCGAATACATCGCGCGGCGCGGCATGCCGCACACGCCACAGGATTTGCAGCAACACGATTGCCTGTCCTTCGCCTATCCGGCTGGCGATGACTGGCAATCGGTGGAAAAACGCTGGCGTCTCAGTGGCCCGGAAGGCGAAGTCCTCGTCGACGTCAGCGGGCCGATGCTGATCAACAGCTCCGCCGGTTTGCACCAGGCGGCGCGCAACGGCATGGGCATCATGATGCTGCCCGACGCGCTGGTGGAGCAGGATCTGCGCGACGGCAAACTGGTCAGGGTAATGACGGACTACCAACCGCCGAGCAGGCCGATGCATCTGTTGTATGCGCAGGATCGCTATCGATTGCCGAAGCTGAGACGCTTTGTCGAGTTTGCGATGCGTACGTGGGGGAAACCTGACGTCGGCCGGCCGTAATCAATCACGATGGAAATTGATAAGGACTTGAATATCCCATGAACGACAGCCTTACCGTGCGCGACTTGCATCCCGGCGAAACAGAATCAGCAAGGCTGTTTCTTGGCCAGCATGGCTGGGGCCATCGCACCGGTGATGCCGACTCTTTTGCTCGTTTGATTCACAATTCGCAGCGCACAGCTGTTGCGCTCTTAGGCGAGCAAATTGTCGGTTTCGCTCGAGCAATTACCGATGAGGTCTCCAACGGCTATCTGTCTATGGTGGTGGTCGATGACCAGCATCGGCGCAAAGGAATCGGGCGGGCACTGGTGGAGTACGTCATGGGTGACAACCCGGACATAACCTGGGTGCTGCGCGCTGGACGCGAAGGCGCTGAAGCTTTTTTCGCCAGTCTGGGCTTCCAGACCTCAGTCATTGCCATGGAACGTCAGCGCCGCAAATAGCGCGCAGTGGAAAAATCCCGACCACCAGACCGTTGCTCCGTGACAACGCCGCCCCGCTCCCCTAAATTAGTCGGCCTGAAAAAGACCTCGTGCTTTCTCGCCTAAACTCAAGTTAAAAAGTAGTGAAATTTCAATGTCCGATTTCAACACCGCTGAATCCGTAGTCACCCAGTCGTCCAAAGCGGAATACGAAAACTCCATCAATCTTTCACAACACCTGCCACAAGCCAAAATCATCAGCGAGATGGTCCTGGACGCGTTCCAGTCGACCCGCGAGAGCGACCAGATCCGCGAATTGCGTGCGGCGATCCGTCAGGCGCATGACAGCTTTGATGACGACAAGGCGTACGAGCTGATGGGCGAACTCAAGCGCCTGAAAGACGCCGAGGCAGCGGACATTGCCGCGCTGGAAGACCTGAGCAGCAAGTTCTCGATCGGGCGCATTCTGTCCAGCTTCAAGGACGATCCGGCGTTTCAGGAAATCGTTTATGGCCTGGCGCTGAAAGTGCTGAATCAGACCCATCAGGCGATCAGCAATCCGAGCGGCGGCAAGAGCAAAGCTGCGAAGAAGAAAGAAGTGGAAATCTTCACCATCAGCAAGGACGGCGCCAGCGTGACCCTGCCAATGCGCACGCCGCGTTCGCGCCTGAATGTTGATCGTGAGGCACTGGAATTCCTCGGTTTCACCTTCGTCGGTGAAGGCGATGAAGCCGAGCTGGAGAGCGAAACCTTCGTCGATAACGCCGGTACGGAACAGGCGGTGAACCGCAAGAACATTATCACCGCGCTGCAGCAGCAGACGGCGTTTGATGGTTACAGCATCGCGGCGCAGTAATCTGCCAAGCGCTTGTGAAAAAGCCCCGCGCTGAGATTCAGGCGGGGCTTTTTGTTGTCCGGCTTGTGATTCGTGAGGAAGCGAAAATCGTCGCCCCTCACCCCAGCCCTCTCCCGAGGGAGAGGGAGCCGACTTGTGTGATTTTCAAACCTGAGTTCGGCTCGGTATTTCAGGTCGGCGTATATCTTGAGAGCCCCTCAGTCAGTCCCCTCTCCCTCCGGGAGAGGGTTAGGGTGAGGGCAAACCGCTACCCCCCCCTCAAGCCGAAGGATGCAACGCCGCAATCATGTCCACTTCAATCGCTGCATTCTTCGGCAACTGATACACGCCGATGGTCGTGCGCGTATGCCGTCCGGCATCGCCCAGCACATGGCTGAACACATCCGAAGCGCCGTTCGCCACTTCGCTCAGGTCGACAAAGTCAGCAGTCGACTTCACATACACCGTGACACGCAACAACGCGCGAATCTTGTCCAGCGAACCGACCGCATCGACGATCAGCGCCAGGCAACGCATGGCGCTGATGCTCGCCGCTGCTTGTGCATCCTTGAGGTTCAGTTCCAGCCCCACGCGACCGGGATAGAGAATCTTGCCATTGGCCCGCGGCACCATCCCGCTGATGTACAGCTCGTCGTGATGACGGATCAGCGGCGCGTAATTGCCACCGGCGGTGTTCTCGCCATAGATGTCGTAGTTGAGTTCTTCAGCCAGGGCGATAAAGCGCTCATCGCAGGTCATCCGTTCGGTCATTGCGCCCAGCCTTTTGATCAATGCACGGGTTGAGACAGTCGAGCACCGAAGGATGGCTTGGAGCTACTACTGTCGTGGTTGGATCCGAATCTAGGTCTTTTACCGAATGGCCGCAACCGCAAACTGTGGGAGCGAGCCTGCTCGCGAATGGCAGCACCCCGAACGAGCATATTTCAACCAACAAAAAACCCCGCACATCTCTCAACGTGCGGGGTTTTTCCTGAAGCCTGCAAACTTACGGCGCGTACGTCAGCAACAGCTCTGTCGGCACCTTGAAGTCCAGGGACATCATGACGCTCAATGCAGTGATGGTGAAGATCGAGAACACGAACAGCTTGCGTGCCCAGACGGTGTCATCGACTGCCTTGTAGCCGGTCCAGGCCATGTACAGCCAGTACATGCCCATGGCGGCGGCGACGGCGAGGTAGCTCATGCCGGCGTAGCCGCTGAAGGTCAGCATCAAGGTCGCCACGAGGAACGCCAGGATGTAGAGCAGGATGTGCTTCTTCGCCACTTGAATGCCGCGTTTCACTGGCAGCACCGGAATCGATGCGGCCAGGTAATCGTTGAAACGGAAAATCGCGATGGCGTAGGAATGCGGCATCTGCCACAGGCTGAACATCACCAGCAGGGTCAGTGCGGCCATGTCGAAGCTGTTGGTCACGGCAACGTAACCGATCACTGGCGGCATGGCGCCCGACAGACTGCCCACCAGCGTGCCGTGAACCGACTTGCGCTTGAGGTACAGGCTGTAGAAGCCGACGTAGATGATGAAGCCGATTACTGCGAACAAGGCAGCCAACGGGTTGGCCACCTTGTACAACAAGGCAACGCCGAGAACACCCAGAATGGTCGCGTAAACCAGCGCCAGTTTCAGGGAGATGAGGCCCTGGACCAGCACACGGTTCTTGGTGCGTTCCATCTTCAGGTCGATGTCGCGGTCGATGCAGTTGTTGAACACGCAACCGGAGGCCACGACCAGGGAAGTACCGATCATGGCGGCCAGAAACACCGCCAGATCGACATGCCCTTTCGAGGCCAGGAAGAACCCGCCTGCCACAGAAAGCACGTTACCGAAAATGATCCCCGGTTTGGTGATTTGGATAAAGTGCTTGAGCGACATCGGGTCTACCTCACTTCGCCATCATGTACGTGTGGATGCTGAACATGATCCACAGCGACAGGCCAACCAGCAGCACGATCACGATCGCCGTAAAGACGAATGCGATCACGTTGTTACGCTGTGCAATGGAACGGTCCAGGTGCAGGAAGTAATACAGGTGAACGATCACCTGGATCACTGCGAACAGCAGAACGATTGCCAGCGTCGTCGACTTCGGCAGGGTCGGGTACATCACCAGACCGAACGGAATGACGGTCAGGATTACCGACAGGATGAAGCCGATGGCGTACGACTTGACGCTGCCGTGGCCAGCATCGTGGCTGTCATGGGAGTGTGCGTTAGCCATTACAGAGTCCCCATCAGGTAAACAACGGTGAAGACGCAGATCCAGACCACGTCCAGGAAGTGCCAGAACAGGCTCAGGCAGCTCAGACGGGTCTTGTTGGTCGACGTCAGGCCATGCTTGTTGACCTGATACATCATGATGCCCATCCAGATCAGACCGGCCGAAACGTGCAGACCGTGGGTACCGACCAGGGTGAAGAACGCCGACAGGAAGCCCGAACGGCTAGGACCAAAGCCCTCGGAGATCAGCAGGTGGAACTCGTTGATCTCCATGGCGATGAAGCCCGCGCCGAGCAGGAAGGTCATGAACAACCAGCCCAGGACCGCCTGCTTCTTGCCCTTGTACAACGCCAGCATGGCGAAGCCGTAGGTGATCGAACTGAACAACAGCAGAGCGGTTTCGCCCAGCACGTAAGGCAGTTCGAAGATCTCGTGGCCCGACGGGCCACCGGCAACGTTGTTTACCAGTACTGCGTACACCGCGAAGATCGACGCAAACAGAATGCAGTCGGTCATCAGGTAGAGCCAGAAACCGTATACGGTCATCTCGCCCGAGTCGTGGTGGTGGTCATCGTGCCCATGGTCACCATGGGCGTGTCCAACATTGGTCACTAAGTTCGACATGGTTTAAGCCTGTTCCAACGAGGTTTCAACACGGGTGGCATTGGCCGGGATTTTCCCTGCCGCGACCAGACGCTTGTGCTGCTCGGCTTCGATACGCTCGATCGTTTCAACCGGAACCATATAGCCCTGATCGTCACGTGCAGCGTGGATCACGAAGTAAACGACGGTGCCCACCAGGCTCGCGATCGCCAGCCACCAGATGTGCCAGATCATCGCGAAACCGAAGACGGTCAACAGCGCGCCCATCACCACGCCAGTGGCGGTGTTGTTCGGCATGTGGATCGGCTCGTACTTGGCCGGACGCTGGTACGCAGTACCGTTTTCCTTGGCCTCGGTGAACGGGTCGATGCAGTCAGCCTTAGGCAGCACAGCGAAGTTGTAGAACGGTGGTGGCGACGAGGTCGACCATTCCAGGGTGTGTGCATTCCACGGGTCACCGTGATCGCAAACGTTCTCTGGCTTGTTGCGGTCACGCACACTGACGTACAGCTGGATCAGTTGGCAGGCGATACCCACAGCAATCATCACCGCGCCGAACATGGCAACGTACAGGTACGGTACCCACTCAGGGTTGGTGGTGGCGTTCAGACGACGGGTCATGCCCATGAAGCCCAGTGCATAGAGCGGCATGAACGCGACGAAGAAGCCCGAGATCCAGAACCAGAACGCTGCTTTACCCCAGCCTTCGTGCAGCTTGAAGCCGAACGCTTTCGGGAAGTAGAACGCGAAGCCAGCGATGTAACCGAATACCGCACCGCCGATGATCACGTTGTGGAAGTGCGCGATCACGAACAGGCTGTTGTGCAGCACGAAGTCAGCACCCGGGATGGCCAGCAGTACGCCGGTCATGCCGCCGATGGCGAAGGTCACCATGAAGCCCAAAGTCCACATTACCTGGCTGGTGAAGCGCAGACGGCCCTGGTAGATGGTGAACAGCCAGTTGAACAGCTTCACACCCGTCGGGATGGAAATCAGCATCGTCGCCAGACCGAAGAAGGCGTTGACGCTAGCACCCGAACCCATGGTGAAGAAGTGGTGCAGCCAGACCATGAAGCCCAGTACCGAGATCGCGCCCGAGGCGTAGATCATCGAGTGGTGGCCGAACAGTTTCTTGCCGGTGAAGGCCGAGATCACTTCCGAGAAGATGCCGAAGGCCGGCAGGATCAGGATGTAAACCTCAGGGTGACCCCACGCCCAGAACAGGTTGACGTACATCATCGGATTGCCACCAAGTTCATTGGTGAAAATGTGGAAATCCATGTAACGGTCAAGGGTCAGCAGTGCCAGGGTAGCGGTCAGGATCGGGAACGAAGCCACGATCAGAACGTTTGCCCAGGTGCAGGTCCAGGTGAAGATCGGCATGTCCATCAGTTTCATGCCAGGGGTACGCATTTTCAGTACGGTCGCGAGGAAGTTGACCCCGGTTAACGTCGTACCCAATCCGGATAGCTGTAGCGCCCAGATGTAGTAATCCATACCCACGCCAGGGCTGTATTGCAGACCCGACAGCGGCGGATACGCAACCCAACCGGTCTTGGCGAATTCACCGATACCCAGCGACAGGTTGATCAGCACAACGCCGGACACCAGCAGCCAGAAGCTCAAGGAGTTCAGGAACGGAAACGCAACGTCACGCGCGCCGATCTGCAGCGGCACTGCAAGGTTCATCAGGCCGGTGAAGAATGGCATCGCCATGAAGATGATCATGATCACACCGTGAGCGGTGAAGATCTGGTCATAGTGTTCAGGTGGCAGGTAGCCAGGCGAACCCTCGGTGGCCATGGCCAGCTGGGTACGCATCATGATCGCGTCGGCAAAGCCGCGCAGCAGCATGACCATGGCGACGATGATGTACATCACGCCGATTTTCTTGTGGTCGACCGAAGTCAGCCACTCGGTCCACAGGTACGTCCACTTCTTGAAGTAAGTGATCGCAGCGAACAGCGCCAGACCACCGAGGGCGATCATGGCGATGGTCACCATCACGATCGGCTCGTGGAATGGGACTGCTTCCCAACTTAATTTACCAAACATCGTTTACTCCTCTGCCCCGGCAGCTGAATGCGAACCCGCGTCAATATCCGTGGCCGCCACTTCTTTCTCTTTCTTCTCGTGCTTCAGCGGCTTGCCCGGCTTCATACCTTCGTACTTGTCGACGATGATCTGGAACTGGTTCGGCGTGACCGACGAGTAGAGTTCGACTGGGTTGTTCTGGCTCGGTTTGGCCAGGGCCGCGTATTCAGCCTGATCAAGCTGTTTAGGCGACTTCTTGACTTCACTTACCCAGGCGTCGAAATCTTCCTGAGTGGTGGAGATAGCCTTGAATTTCATACCGGTGAAACCGGCACCGCTGTAGTTGGCGGAGATACCGTCCATCTCAGCGTTGCGGTCAGCGATCAGGTGCAGCTTGGTCTGCATGCCCGCCATCGCGTAGATCTGGCCGCCCAGGCCCGGGATGAAGAACGAGTTCATCACGGCGTCGGAGGTGATCTTGAAGTTGATTGGCGTGTGCGCCGGGAACACGATCTTGTTGACCGTGGCAATGCCTTGTTCCGGGTAGATGAACAGCCACTTCCAGTCCAGCGCGACGACTTCGATGGTCACCGGCTTGACGTCAGACTCGATCGGACGATACGGGTCCAGCTCGTGAGTCGAGATGTAAGTGATGTAGCCCAGGGCGATGATGATCAGCACCGGGATGGTCCATACGGCCACTTCGATCTTGGTCGAATGCGACCACTTCGGCGTATAGACGGCGTTCTTGTTCGAAGCGCGGTACTTCCAGGCAAACAGGAAGGTCATGACGATGACCGGCACGACGACCAACAGCATCAGCAGCGTGGCGGTGATGATCAGGTTGCGCTGTTCCAGGCCGACCTGGCCCGTTGGATTGAGCAAGGTCATGTTGCAGCCTCCCAGCAACAACGTGCCGAGCAGCGGCACTAGGCCTAGTAATCTGGGGTACCTGTTTTTACTCATCTCACGACCTCTAAAGCAGCTTGCGCAATGCAGTTGGGTTTTGATCGCCAACACTTCACCCTGCCAAGGGTTGGCATTTTCTTTGGATTGAATAAGGGCCGCCCGTCGCGCGTCTGACGCTCGACAAAACCTTGGGACAGCGTTCAGTTCTTATTCGAATTCGTGGTCAAAGGCCTTGTTACAGACCAATTCCATTTGGTGCGGAAAATTGGAAAGGCACCGACACCAGGGTGTCTCGAAAACCTCGCGGCTCGCTCGACACCCGACCTCCTGATCAGTTCCTTGATAAAGGCTGAACAGCGTCGGGAATTCAGTGCGGGCGATTGTAGATAGGTAGCGCCCTATACACCATGTCTTATCCCGAAATAATTTTTATCACTCAGAGCAACAATCCATCGCCATTTTTGCAAAAGTTGCGCAAGTTATCGAAAGCGTTTCTCAATAAAAGCGGCAAAATCTGCCAGCGTAACCGCCTCAAATCAGACAGCTCTGCACCCGATCTACAAACGCTGGAGCGGCGCAAAGCCCGATGTTCCAAGGGCTTCGTCCATCTGCCGGCGCTTGTTAAAACTGCCTGCTCTGGTACGTCCGTGCTCAAGCCCGAAAACACTAAAACTGGCCAATGTTTTTATGTAACAGGCGGCCAATCCGCCGCATCCCGAGCCACTGCGACAGCCCCTGTGTGACAACATGTCGCACATTTGCCGCACGCTTCATTGCCGTTCGTCACGGTGTTTTCACAAACGCTCTGAAATGCAAAACGCCCCGATTTTCATCAACGAAAATCGGGGCGTTTTGTTTATCGGCAGCTGTGCCGAGAAGTTGACTCAGCGCAGCGCTTTTCGATTACGCGAAGTCAGCAGAGGCACCAGAATCACCACCAGCACGAACGCCACCAGCGCCCATTGCGCCAGCGACAGACCGAGGATCGGCGGATACGGCGTCGAGCAGAAACCGTCAACCTGGAAGCCCAGCGGGAAAATCTTTGCCAGCGGCAGATCATCGACAATCGGCTGCAGCACATCGACGCCACAGCTCACCGCCGGATAGAACTGTGTATAGACGTGATGCCCGGCCACACCGGCCCCGGCGATCGCACAGATCACTACCAGCGTCTCGAACACAGTGATGCTGCGACGGCTGCGCATGCCCGCGCCAATGAAGGCGAACAGTGCAATCAGCAACAGTGCATAGCGCTGCAGGATGCACAGCGGGCAAGGTGCTTCGCCGAGCACGACCTGCATGTAAAGTGCGCCGCCGATCAACGCCAGGCAGATGATCCCCAGCAACACCAGATAGCGCCGCTCACGCCCCAACCGCATCGTTTCCTCGCTCATTGCCTTTCCTTTGTAAGTCCATGGTCCAGCCGGCCGGCGGCTGAAATTGTCGCAAGTCTACACCGGGGCAATAAACGATAGAGCGGTTAAGGAATGATTAACCAACATGGCTTTTGCGGCGCGCAGAAGATTCGCGAGCAGGCTCGCTCCCACAATGGATCTGCGTCGAACGCAAATCCGCTGGGAGCGAGCCTGCTCGCGAACGAGACAAGGCGGTCTCGGATCACTCCAGAGCAGCAGCCGGGCCGAAGAACTCGTAACGGCTCTGCTTCTCCGGCACGCCCAACGCTTTCAGGTGCCGTTTGATCGCGCCCATGAACCCTTTCGGTCCCAAGAAGTAAGCATCGACATCACGCTGCGCCGGCAGCCACTGGCCGAGCAGTTCTTCGTTGAGCAGGCCAACCTTGTCCGCCGCCGGGCTGACACCATCTTCTTCGGCGTAGCAATAGAAGCGCTTGAGTTGCGGATGACGCGCCGCCAGCCCATCGACCCAGTCGCGGAACGCGTGGACGCTGCCGTTGCGCGCGCAGTGGATAAAATGCACCGGACGTTCGGTGGCCAGCGCTGCTTCCAGCATCGCCAGAGTCGGCGTGATGCCAACACCGCCGCTGATCAGCACCAGCGGCTTGTCGCTGGCCGCCAGGGTGAATTCGCCCGACGGCGGGAACAGTTGAATGCTCGCGCCGACGTGCAGTTGATCATGCAGATAGTTGGACGCGCGACCATTCGGTTCACGCTTGACGCTGATGCGGTACTGACCGTTATTGGCCAGTGCCGAGAGCGAATAGTTGCGGCGGATTTCTTCTCCGTCGAGGATCAATTTCATGCCGATGTACTGACCCGGTTCGGCCGCAAGAATCGGCCCTTTGTCCACCGGTTCGAAGTAGAACGAGGTGATTTCGGCGCTCTCCTGCACTTTCGCCGCGACGATGAATTCCCGCGCACCGCGCCAGCCGCCGACCGCTTGTTCCTTCTGGTCATAGATCGCGGTTTCCGCGCCGATCAGGATGTCGGCCAGTTGCCCGTACGCAGCGCCCCAGGCACTCATCACCTCTGGTGTGGCGATCTCTTCGCCGAGCACTTCGGAAATGGCGCGCAGCAGGCAGGTACCGACGATCGGGTAATGCTCTGGCAGAATTTGCAGGGCGACGTGTTTGTTGATGATCTTCGCCACCAGATCGCCCAACTGGTCGAGCTGATCGATGTGCCGGGCGTACATCAGCACGCCGTTGGCCAAGGCACGCGGCTGATCGCCACTGGCCTGATGCGCCTGGTTGAAAAGTGGCCGCACCTGCGGGTATTCGGAGAGCATCATGCGGTAGAAATGTGTGATCAACGCCTCGCCGCCGCTTTCCAGCAGAGGCACGGTGGATTTGATGATGGCACGATCCTGGACGCTAAGCATAAGGTGACTCCTGCGCTTTCTTGAAAGATTGCATTAGGGATATCAGCTTTCGTGCCAACTAATTAATCCATTGAATTCAACAGCTTGAAACCTACTTAGTCATTTAGACACAAATGAACGTATAGTCATCGCGACTACACCTTGTCTCTTTGACTACATAACCATGACCGCTAAATCCCTGCTTACCGCCCTGCTGCCTCTGGTCGCCGACCTCTCCCGCGAACTGCCCGAAGGTGAGCGCTACCGGCGTTTGCTCGAGGCCATGCGCGCCTTGTTGCCCTGCGATGCCGCCGCGTTGTTGCGTCTGGATGGCGAATCATTGGTGCCGCTGGCGGTGGATGGCTTGAGTACCGACACCCTCGGCCGGCGCTTCAAGGTCAGCGAGCATCCGCGTTTTGAAATCCTGCTGGCCGGCGCCGGGCCGACGCGCTTCGCTGCCGACAGCGACTTGCCCGATCCTTATGACGGTTTGGTCGATGGCCTCGACGATCATCTTGAAGTTCACGACTGCCTCGGCTGTCCTTTATTCGTCGATGAAAAACTCTGGGGCCTGATCACGCTCGACGCGCTGGACCCGGAGCGTTTCGAGCCGATCGAACTCGACGCACTGCAAGCCTTCGCCAGCCTCGCCTCGGCCACGGTCAATGCGGCCGAACGCATCGAACGTCTGGCCACCCGCGCCGAAGACGAACATCAGCGCGCCGAGGTCTACCGTCAGGCCAGCGGTCAGCAGCACCGCGAAATGATCGGCCAGAGCAAGGCGCATAAACGTCTGGTGGAAGAAATCAATCTGGTCGGCGGCAGTGATCTGACCGTTCTGATCACCGGCGAAACCGGGGTCGGCAAAGAGCTGGTAGCCCAAGCGATCCACGCCGCCTCCGCGCGCGCCGACAAACCGATCATCAGCCTCAACTGCGCCGCCCTCCCCGACACGCTGGTGGAAAGCGAACTGTTCGGCCACGTGCGCGGCGCCTTCACCGGCGCCACCAGCGACCGGCGCGGCAAGTTCGAACTGGCCAATGGCGGCACGCTGTTTCTTGATGAAGTCGGCGAGCTGTCGCTGACGGTCCAGGCCAAGTTGCTGCGCGTATTGCAGAGCGGTCAATTGCAGCGCCTGGGCTCGGACAAAGAGCACCAGGTCGACGTGCGTCTGATTGCCGCGACCAATCGTGATCTGGCCGAAGAAGTGCGCAGCGGTCGCTACCGTGCCGACTTCTATCACCGCTTGAGCGTGTACCCGCTGCGGGTGCCGGCCCTGCGCGATCGCGGGCGCGACGTGTTGCTGCTCAGTGGCTTCTTTCTCGAGCAGAACCGCTCGCGCATGGGCCTCAATAGCCTGCGCTTGAACAGTGATGCTCAGGAAGCACTGCTGGCCTACACCTGGCCGGGCAATGTCCGAGAGCTGGAGCATTTGATCGGACGCAGTGCGCTGAAGGCGCTGGGTAACTGCAAAGTGCGGCCGAAAATTCTGAGTTTGAGCGCGGCGGATCTGGATTTGCCCCGTGAGGTTGTGGATAACGTGGTTGCGCCTGCCAGTACCGACTTGACCAATGTACTGCCGATGATCAGCGGGGATCTGCGCACTGCCACCGATGAGTTTCAGCGGCGCCTGATCAGTGCAGCGCTGGAGCGTCATCAGGATAACTGGGCGAGTGCGGCGCGGGAGTTGGGGGTGGATCGGGCGAATCTGGGGCGGATGGCCAAACGACTAGGCATGAAGAGCTAAAAGCACACCCTCACCCTAGCCCTCTCCCAGAGGGAGAGGGGACTGATTGGGGGATATTGAAGAACTCCACTGACGTGAAAGATTTCTTCCGAATCCATAATCGACTCGGTCGTTCAGGTCGGTGTAAGACGCCAGACACCTCCGTCGGCCCCCTCTACCTCTGGGAGAGGGCTGGGGTGAGGGGCAGTGATAGAGAGAACAGCGATCAACTCAAGCCGACTACCCGACAACTTACCTAAAGCCCACCCCTTTAACGCCGATAACACGGCATCAAAGGTTTCTGGCGATTTCCACTCTCGCCCCACAGAAGGTTCTTATGTCCTCCACCAAAGCCCGCGCAGATTCACTTTCGCTTCTGCTGTTTACCTTGCGCAGCGGCAAGCTGATGGCGATCAACCTGCTGAAAGTCAGTGAAATCATCCCCTGCCCGCCGCTGACCAAGCTGCCGGAGTCGCACCCGCACGTCAAAGGCATCGCCTCCCTGCGCGGTGCATCGCTGTCGGTGATCGACCTCAGCCGCGCGATCGGCGAGCGGCCGCTGGAAGATCCCAACGGTGGCTGCCTGATCGTCACCGATGTCAGCCGTTCCAAGCAGGGTCTGCATGTGCAGGCGGTGAGCAAGATCGTCCATTGCCTGACCACCGACATCAAGCCACCACCGTTCGGCTCTGGCGGCTCACGCGCCTACATCACCGGCGTGACCTCGGTGGACGGCACGCTGGTACAGGTGCTGGATATCGAAAAAGTCATCCACAGCATCGCCCCGGCGCAGATCGAAATGGCGCCGACCGACCTGACCATGGAAGACGCTGAAGTGCTCGGCAACGCGCGCATTCTGGTGGTCGATGACAGCCAGGTGGCCCTGCAGCAATCGGTACACACCCTGCGCAACCTCGGCCTGCAATGCCACACCGCGCGCAGTGCCAAGGAAGCCATCGACTGCCTGCTCGACCTGCAAGGCACCGCGCAGCAGATCAACCTGATCGTCTCCGACATCGAAATGTCGGAAATGGACGGCTACGCCTTCACCCGTACCCTGCGCGAGACCCCGGACTTTGCTCACCTGTACGTGCTGCTGCACACCTCGCTCGACAGCGCGATGAACAGTGAAAAGGCCCGACTGGCCGGTGCCAATGCGGTACTGACCAAGTTCTCCTCGCCGGAGCTGACCCAACGTCTGATCGAAGCCGCCAAGCACGTCGCGGCCAATGGGCACTGAGTCTTGGCCGAGACGTTTTGCTTTCTGCTGCGGCGCGACTTGAGTGGGGTTCTGCCGGACGCGCAGTGGCCGGACGGGATTGAGCTGTCCGTCTACCGCGAGGAACTGGCGCCAGCAGTGCACCAGTTGATGCAGCTCGGACAGCTGGAAGGTGGCGGTCGAGTGCCGTCACTGCACGACTGGCGTCAGCGCTTTGCCAGCGACCCCGAATACGATCCAGCGCTGTGTTTCGTGGCCTGCGATGCCGAGGGCGTGGTGGGCGTGGCGCAGTGCTGGACCAGTGCCTATATCAAGAATCTGGTGGTGCACCCGCGAATGCAGGGCCGGGGGCTTGGACGCGCGTTGTTGTTGCATGCCTTCAGCGTCTTTCAACAGCGCCGCGAGGGATTTGTCGATTTAAGGGTTCTGGAGGACAACCTGCGGGCGCGGCGGTTGTATGAGAGTGTCGGGATGGTTGTGGTTCGGCGCGAGCTTGTGCCCGACTGATCTACCGCTTTCGCGAGCAGGCTCGCTCCCACAGATGGATTGCATTTCAAACTGTGGGAGCGAGCCTGCTCGCAAAGGGGCAGCACTGGCAACTTCCGCTATCCGACAGACTCCAACCTTGGCCATACCCAAGGATGCCCCAACCATGAAAGCCATCACCCTGGCCCTGCTCAGCCTCACCACCCTCGCCTCCCAGGCCCACGCTTCCAGCCCCGACGCCTGGGCTGCCTATGACAAGACCGTACTCGCCAGTTGCACCAAGGCCAGTGGCCTGAAAAACGTCAAACCGGTCGGCACACCTGCGCAATTCGATGACCGCGTCGGTTACACCGCTGTCCTGCTGCAAGGCCAATACCCGCAAAAACACATGAAAGGCCAGCAAGGCAGCGAGCTGTGCCTGTACAACAAACAGTCGAAAACCGCGTACGTCACCGAGTGGGATTCGATTCGCCCGACCGCCAAACCTCAGTGAATGGCGCACAACTTGCTTCGACCCGGCCCTGTGCGGTGGTTTTCCGCCACCGTTTCACACCCTGATTGAAGACAGATCGCTCAATGAATACGACATTTTCCTGCGTAGGTTGCGGCAAATGCTGCACCGACCACCATGTCCCGCTGACGCTCGCCGAAGCCCGCATGTGGGCGGCCGATGGCGGTCAGGTGATCGTGCTGGTCGAGGCGTTTCTCGGCAATGGCCTGGGCCTGCCGGCGCAGCAGCGCGAACATGCCGAGCGCCGTTCGGCGGTGGTCCGCAGTGGCACTACTGATGCTCACGTGGCGATCACCTTTGCCGCCTACAACGTCGGCCCCTGCCGGAATCTTGACGACGAAAAGCGCTGCCGGATCTACGAGCGGCGCCCGCTGGTGTGCCGGATTTACCCGGCGGAAATCAATCCGCACATCCCGCTCAATCCAGCTGCCAAGGATTGCCCGCCAGAGTCCTGGGAGCAGGGGCCGGAGTTGATTGTGGCAGGCGAGCTGGTTGATCGGGAACTGGTTGAGTTGATTCAGCGTTCACGTCAGGCGGATCGGGATGACATCAGACTCAAGGATGCGATCTGCGCAACCCTGGGAATTCGCACCACGGCGCTCAAGGGCGACGGGTTCACCGCGTACTTGCCGAACATGGATGCCTTTGCGGCAGTGATTGACCAAGTGAGCGCGCAACCGCTGGCGGCGCGAACCAGTGAATGGCTGTTTCATTTGTCTGGCGATGATGTCGCCGGGCAAGTGCTGGCTGCGGGCGGGCAAGTGGTGACGGAACCGGCGCAGACTTATGCGTTTATTTCATTGCGCGCGGCTTGATCTGACATTCGTCGTGTAGCGGCTGCCGCCTTCGCGAGCAAGCTCGCTCCCACATTGGATCTGCGCGTGGGAGAGAACCTGCTCGCGAAGAGGCCGGCACCCATACCCACACAGCGCGTTATCTCAACGCTTGCCCATCGACCGACGCGTACCCGGCGGCGCCATGCCCGGGGTTTTGGTGTGGCCATTCTTCGCGCCATTCTTGTACCACGGCTGATTCGAGCCTTTCGCCGAAGCCAGCTCGCCCGGCTTGAACGGGAACTTGAACGCCGGGATCTCGGCCTTGGTTTCGCTGGTGTCAGCCACTTCAGCCGGGACGTCGCTCACAGCGTCGTCAACCGGCGGTTGGGTCGGGGAAGTCATAAAAGCTCCGGGAACAAAAAGTCGGCCCGATCAGTGAGCCGCAAAGGCGCGCAGTATACCTGTGCGCTCTGGCTCGGCATCTGAAGATTTGCGCGATGCGCTGAATGGCTGCCTGGCACTGACACTGCGTGATGATATTTCAGTTCATGCGATGCTGAACGTCACCCACCAATTGCGAGGTGCTCTCCAGCAACTGCTCAAGAAGCGCGTCATCTTCATCCATATAGCCTTCGTATTCGGCGAGATTGCGCCGCTCGTGGCACAACGCAAACAATCGCACCTGAATTTTGCTGCTTTGCGTGGTATGGATCAGGCACTGGAATACCAGATAGCGCTTGTCCGATCGATAGCCACTCAAGCGAAGAGCTGTCAGCGCCAGCGCGTGAGCGGCGTTGTAGGCCAAATCGAACCGGCTGGAAAACGACAGTGTGCAGGTGTGCGCATCCTTGAGCCTATCCAGAGCCGAGCGCATCAGCCCCTCACACTCCTTGCGGTCAGGTGGCTCCGCTTTCAGTACACCGCTACGTAGAAGATTCTCCAGACTCTCGTTGCTGCCCATCCTTGGACTCCAAAGGGTTTGCCCCTGACAGATCGATTTTTTCCTGCTGCATCACCCGCGTGACAAAACTGTTCTGTGCCGCCAGCTTCCTGGCCCAGTCTTGCGGGGTGTATAGCGTCGGGTTGATGGGACGCCCCAATTGCTCCTCCAACGGCATGAGTCGCTCCATCAACTCACTGTAGTGCAGGCCTTCGCCAATCAGCATGAGATCTATGTCACTGAGTGTGTTCGCCGAGTTTTTGGCGATGGAGCCATACACGAACGCCCAAGTGATCTGTTCGGCAAACGGTTCTAATGCCTGACGAAGAGGCTCGGCAAAACCGAATGTCTTGCGCGTGATGCCCAGAAGCTCCGCGTAGATAGGACATGCGGGGTTGGCCTGGTAATGGGTCTGGTTACCCACTCGAGTCATGCTGAGAATCCCGGCTCGTTGCAATCGATCGAGTTCACGCATCAGGCCGCCTTTGCCAACCTGTGCCCAGCGCACAATTTCGTTGGCGTAGAACGTCTGGTCAGGCTTGCCGAACAACAATCCCAACACTTTTTGCTGGGTGGCGGTGAACAGGGCTTCGCTTAAAGAAAGGTTTTCCACTGGCGCAAACCGAAGAGTCCCAAAAAAGGAACGATAGGTCCCTTTTAGGGACTTATCAACTCAACGGTAATCGCAGCCACTGCAATTAACGTCGGAAACTGACAATCCTGACAGCCAGCCGTCACCCTGCCGACCGCCTGAGCGGTTTATAACTGGTCAATCTGCCCAAACTCCAGACTTCGGCGCCGCGCATGTCCATCCAGAAAAACAAAATCCTGCTGGCCACTCTCCTGATTCTGCTGGCAGCCACCGGCCTGTGGTTCGCGCTGAAACCGGCGCCGGCCAAACTGGCTACACCGACTGCCATCCCGGTGCGGGTGGTGACGGTCAGCGCCAAAGACGTGCCGCGCTACACCAGCGGCATCGGCTCGGTGCTCTCGCTGCACAGCGTGGTGGTGCGCCCGCAGATCGACGGCATTCTGACGAAGATTCTGGTCAAGGAAGGCCAACGGGTCAAAGCAGGCGACCTGCTCGCCACCATCGACGACCGCTCGATCCGCGCCAGCCTCGACCAGGCCCGGGCGCAGTTGGGCGAGAGTCAGGCGCAGTTGCAGGTCGCGCTGGTCAATCTCAAGCGCTACAAACTGCTCAGCGTCGACGACGGCGTATCGAAACAGACCTTCGACCAGCAACAGGCCTTGGTCAACCAGCTCAAAGCCACTGCGCAAGGCAATCAGGCATCGATCGATGCGGCGCAGGTGCAACTGTCCTACACGCAGATTCGCTCCCCGGTCACCGGGCGCGTCGGTATTCGTACGGTCGATGAAGGCAATTTCCTGCGCATGACCGACACCCAGGGCCTGTTCACCGTCACGCAGATCGACCCGATCGCCGTCGAATTCTCCCTGCCGCAGCAGATGCTGCCGACCCTGCAGAGTCTGATCAGCGATCCGCAACGCGCACTGGTCAAGGCTTACATCGGCGCCGACACCGATGGCGAAACCGGCAATCTGCTCGGCGAAGGTCAGCTGACCCTGATCGACAATCAGATCAACGCCAACACTGGCACCATCCGCGCCAAGGCCGAATTCGCCAATGCCAGCCAGAAGCTCTGGCCGGGTTTGCTGGTGACGGTAAAAATTCAGACGGCTGTGGATAAAGATGCGCTGGTGGTTCCGCCCACCGTCGTACAGCGTGGCCTCGAACAACACTTTGTTTACCGCGTGAAGGACGACAAGGTCGAGGCGGTGCCGGTGCAAATGGTTTATCAGGGCAGCGGCCAGGACATCATCAAAGGTGTCAACGCTGGTGACGTGCTGGTGACCGACGGCCAGTCGCGACTCAAGCCGGGCTCGAGCGTGCAAGTCATGAGCGAGCCGCCGCAAGTGGTGCAGGCGGAGCCGAAGCCATGAACTCGCACAAAGGCATCTCGACCTGGTGCATCGATCACCCGGTGGCGACGATTTTGCTGACGTTCGCTCTGGTACTGGTCGGTGTAATTGCCTTCCCGCGTTTGCCGATTGCGCCACTGCCGGAAGCGGAATTTCCTACGATCCAGGTCTCGGCACAGTTGCCCGGCGCCAGCCCCGACACCATGGCTTCCTCGGTGGCCACGCCGCTGGAGGTGCAATTCAGCGCCATCCCCGGCATGACCCAGATGACCTCCAGCAGCGCGCTGGGCTCAACCCTGCTGACCTTGCAGTTCACTCTCGACAAAAGCATCGACACCGCCGCCCAGGAAGTACAGGCGGCGATCAACACGGCCGCCGGCAAGTTGCCCAAAGACATGCCGACACTGCCCACGTGGAAGAAGGTCAACCCGGCCGACAGTCCGGTGTTGATTCTCAGCGTCAGCTCGACACAGATGCCCGGCACCGAACTCAGCGACCTGGTGGAAACCCTGCTCTCGCGTCAGATCAGTCAGGTCGACGGCGTCGGCCAGATCAACATCACCGGTCAGCAACGCCCGGCGATCCGAGTACAGGCCTCGGCGGACAAACTCGCGGCGATTGGCCTGACGCTGGCCGACATTCGGCTGGCGATTCAGCAGACCAGCCTCAACCTGGCCAAAGGTGCGCTGTACGGCGAGTCGAGCATTTCCACGTTGTCGACCAACGACCAGTTGTTCCACCCCGAGGACTACAGCGAGCTCATCGTTTCCTACAAGGATGGCGCCCCGGTTCACCTGCGCGATGTCGCCAACGTCGTCAACGGTGCGGAAGATGCCTACGTGCAGGCCTGGGCCGGAGATCGCCCCGGTGTGAATCTGGTGATTTTCCGCCAGCCCGGCGCCAACATTGTTGAAACCGTCGACCGCATTCAGGCCGCCCTGCCCGGCCTCGAAGCGATGCTGCCGGCCTCGGTGCAGGTGAAAACCCTGATCGACCGCACGCAGACCATTCGCGCCTCGCTGCACGAAGTCGAGATCACCTTGCTGATCGCGATCCTGCTGGTGGTCGCGGTGATGGCGCTGTTCCTGCGCCAGTTGTCGGCGACGCTGATTGTCTCGGCGGTGCTCGGTGTCTCGCTGATCGCCAGTTTCGCCCTGATGTACGTCCTCGGTTTCAGCCTGAACAACCTGACGCTGGTGGCGATCGTCGTCGCGGTCGGCTTCGTCGTGGACGATGCGATCGTGGTGGTGGAAAACATCCATCGCCATCTCGAGGCCGGCGATGATATGCGCGAGGCGGCGATCAAGGGAGCCGGCGAGATTGGCTTCACCGTCGTTTCGATCAGTTTCTCACTGGTGGCGGCGTTCATTCCGCTGCTGTTCATGGGCGGTGTGGTCGGGCGCCTTTTCAAGGAATTCGCCCTGACAGCGACTTCGACGATCATGATTTCCGTGGTGGTGTCGCTGACCCTGGCGCCAACCCTTGCCGCGCTGTTTATGCGTAAGCCGGTACATCACGCCAACGCCAAACCCGGTTTCAGCGAACGCCTGCTCGGCTGGTACGAAAAGGGCCTGCGCCGCGCCCTCGATCATCAGAAATTGATGATCGGCGTGTTCGGTCTCTCGCTGGCGTTGGCGGTCGCCGGGTACATTTTCATTCCCAAGGGATTCTTCCCGGTGCAGGACACCGGTTTTGTCCTCGGCACCACCGAAGCCGCTGCGGATATCTCCTACGGCGATATGGTGAAAAAACACTTGGCGATGGCCGAAATCGTCGCGGCCGATCCGGCGGTGCAGGCCTTCTCGCACTCCGTCGGGGTTTCCGGCAGCAACCAGACTATCGCCAACGGGCGCTTCTGGATCGCCCTGAAAAAACGTGGCGATCGCGATGTCAGCGCCAGCCAGTTCATCGATCGCATCCGCCCGCAACTGATGAAAGTGCCCGGCATCGTCCTTTATTTGCGCGCCGGGCAGGACATCAACCTCAGCTCCGGCCCGAGCCGTGCGCAGTACCAATACGTACTCAAGAGCAACGACGGCGCGACCCTCGCCACCTGGACCCAGCGCCTGACCGAGAAACTGCGCAGCAACCCGGCGTTTCGCGACATTTCCAACGATCTGCAACTGGGCGGCAGCATCACTCACATCAGCATCGACCGCAGCGCCGCCGCGCGTTTCGGCCTGACCGCCAGCGATGTTGACGAGGCGCTGTACGATGCATTCGGCCAACGGCAGATCAATGAATTCCAGACCCAGGTCAACCAGTACAACGTGATTCTGGAACTGGACACCAAGCAGCGCGGCAAGGCCGAAAGCCTCAACTATTTTTACCTGCGCTCGCCACTGAGCGGCGAGATGGTGCCGCTGTCGGCGCTGGCAAGGTTTGACGCGCCAACCATCGGTCCGTTGTCGATTGCCCATGACGGCATGTTCCCCGCCGCCAACATGTCATTCAACCTCGCCCCCGGCGTGGCATTGGGCGATGCGGTGATTCAGCTCAACCAGGCCAAGGCCGAGATCGGCATGCCCACCGCGATCAGCGGCAATTTCCAGGGTGCGGCGCAAGCGTTCCAGAGTTCTCTGGCCAGCCAGCCGTGGCTGATTCTGGCGGCGCTGGTGGCGGTGTACATCATTCTCGGAGTGCTTTATGAAAGCTTCGTGCATCCACTGACGATCATTTCGACCCTGCCGGCGGCAGGCCTCGGCGCGGTGATCATGCTGTGGATCTGCGGCCAGGACTTTTCGATCATGGCGTTGATCGGCCTGGTGCTGCTGATCGGCATCGTCAAAAAGAACGGCATCCTGATGATCGACTTCGCGCTCGAGGCGCAGCGCCAGCGCGGTCTGCCGCCGCAGGAGGCGATTTTCGAAGCGTGCATCACCCGGTTCCGGCCGATCATCATGACCACCCTCGCCGCCCTGCTCGGTGCGTTGCCGCTGATGCTCGGTTACGGCACCGGCGCCGAACTGCGCCAGCCGTTGGGCATTGCCGTGGTCGGCGGTTTGCTGGTCAGCCAGATGCTGACGCTGTTCACCACGCCGGTCATATACTTATGGCTCGAGCGGCTGTTTCACCGGCACTCACACCCACCAGCTCCAACGCCCGCAACGGCACTGGCGACCACAGACTGAGGCGGTCATGCGCGTTCTGATTATCGAAGACGAAGAAAAAACCGCGGATTATCTGCACCGTGGCCTGACCGAACAGGGCTACACCGTCGACCTTGCCCGCGACGGTGTCGAAGGCCTGCATCTGGCGCTGGAATGCGACTACGCCGTAATCGTCCTCGACGTGATGTTGCCGGGGCTCGATGGCTTCGGCGTACTGCGCGCATTACGTGCGCGCAAGCAGACCCCGGTGATCATGCTCACCGCCCGCGAGCGCGTCGAAGATCGGATAAAGGGCCTGCGCGACGGCGCCGACGATTACCTCGGCAAACCGTTTTCCTTTCTCGAACTGGTCGCCCGCCTGCAAGCATTGACTCGCCGCAGCGGCGGCCATGAGCCGGTGCAAGTGACCATCGCCGACCTGTGGATCGACCTGATCAGCCGCAAGGCCACCCGCGCCGGCACGCGCCTGGATCTGACCGCGAAAGAGTTTTCCCTGCTCAGCGTGCTCGCCCGTCGCCAGGGCGAAATCCTTTCGAAGACCGCAATCGCGGAAATGGTCTGGGACATCAATTTCGACAGTGACGCCAACGTCGTCGAAGTCGCGATCAAACGCCTGCGCGCCAAGCTCGACGGGCCGTTCAACGAAAAGCTGCTGCACACGATCCGCGGCATGGGTTATGTGCTGGAGAGCCGTGGTGTCCAGTAACTCGATTGCCTTGCGCCTGAGCGGCATGTTCACGCTGGTGGCGCTGGTGGTGTTTCTGTTGATTGGCGGCGCGCTGTATCAGCAGGTCGACAAGGGCTTGGGATTGTTGCCCGAAGCCGAGCTGGATGCGCGGTACAGCGTGCTCGAATCCACCGTCGGCCGTTACGGCACGCCGGAGCATTGGGTGAAGATCAACAACAAGCTCAAGCTGCTCGGCGAAGAAGACAAGCGCATCAGCTTCTGGATCAGCAGCGGTGATCCGCGCTACGAATACGGCAACCTTACGCCGCAGATTCGCGCGGCCATCAACGGCCCGTTGGGCATGCACGATCTGCAACTGCCCGATCAATCCTACCCACTGAAAGTGCTGGTCAGTCAGTTCCCCGCCAAGGACCAGCGCCCGCCGTTGCGCTTCATGATCGGCATAGACACCGAGACATTGCATCAGACCCAGCATCACTTGCTCATCGCCCTGATCAGTCTGGCGATTGTCGGGGTGCTGCTGGCCTCTGCATTGGGCTATTGGGTCGCAAGAATCGGTCTGAAGCCGTTGATCAAACTATCGCAGGAAGCCCAGCGTCTGGCACCACCGCTGCGCGCCGGGCGCTTGCGTCTGTCGCCGCTGCCGCCGGAACTGGAGCAGTTTGTCGAATCGTTCAACTCAACTCTGGAACGGGTTGAACTGGCCTATTCGCGGCTGGAATCGTTCAACGCCGACGTCGCCCATGAACTGCGTTCGCCGCTGACCAACCTGATCGGCCAGACCCAGGTCGCGCTGACTCGCGGGCGCTCCGCCGAACACTATTTCGAAGTGCTGCAATCCAACCTCGAAGAGCTGGAGCGACTGCGCTCGATCATCAACGACATGCTGTTTCTGGCCAGCGCCGATCAAGGCAACAAGGCGACCAAACTGACCTCGACGTCACTGGCTGATGAGGTCGCGACGACACTGGACTATCTGGATTTCATCCTTGAAGACGCGCAGGTTGAAGTGCAGGTCAGCGGCGATGCGCAAGTGCAGATCGAGGTCGCACACCTGCGCCGGGCGTTGATCAACTTGCTCAGCAACGCGGTGCAGCATACCGAACCGGGCCAGGTGATCGAGGTGCGCATCGAGGTTGAAGAACACCAGGTGAGCATTGGCGTGGCCAATCCCGGGACGCCGATTGCCAGCGAGCATCTGCCGAGGTTGTTCGAGCGGTTTTATCGGGTTGATGCCTCGCGTAGCAACAGCGGCAATAACCACGGGCTGGGGCTGGCCATCGTCAAGGCGATTGCGCTGATGCATGGCGGGGATGTGTTTGTGCGCAGTGACCGGGGCATGAACACCTTCGGCATTCACCTTCCGGTCTGAATGCTCAGCCAAGCCCTGTGGCGAGGGGATTTATCCCCGCTCGGCTGCGCAGCAGTCGCAAATCCTGTGCACAAGGTCCAAGAATCTTTGAGGCTGGAATTCTTGGGGCCGCTTCGCAGCCCAACGGGGATAAATCCCCTCGCCACAGGCCACCATCACGCACAGACCGGGTTGTTACCCGTGCCGATCTTTGCTTTTGCTGTAACAGTCATTTATGAAAATCACGCTGTTTCCCAAACCCCGGCAACCTTATCTTTGCCCGCACCAAACAGCACTCGCCAAGCGAGAAGGTTTTCAAGATGTCCAACAGTATGGGTATTGCCAGCGCATTCGTTTTGTCCTCATTGATCCTGTCGCCGATGGCGATGGCTGAAGAATCGCAAGCGTTCGTGGCGCACAACGTCGCTCGCGCGCAGGCATTCGATCAGCATCAGGCCGAAGTGATGGCCAAGGCTCAAGACGCGACGCAATCCCCGCAGGCCGCCACTTCCCAGGCTCAAGCGCTCGAGAAAGACAGCTGAGTCGCACCGCGAAAGGTTTCCCTCGACGCGGTTGTTTGGCTCTTCCCGTTCAACCGTCGTCACTCCAGGCCGCTGTTATTCAGCGGCCTTTTTTCGTTGTGGTCTGAAAGCCGTCTGGCGCGTCTGTAACAACAAGAAACATCAAGCCGCTCAAGAACCAGAGCGGCCCGCTGACCCAAGGAGCTCCACCGCACGTGTTTTACCCTGCCCGCCTCACCCCGCTGTTCATTGCAATTGCCGCAACGATTGCTCCCGCCACCCACGCCGACGAGTCTGCCCAACAGGGCTTCGTCGCAGGCTCGAGCCTCAACCTCAACGCCCGCAACTACTACATGAATCGCAACCGCTTGCAGAAGGCGGACGACAATATCGAGTGGGGTCAGGGTTTTCTCGGCGTGTTCCAGTCCGGCTACACCGAAGGCACGGTCGGCTTCGGCGTCGATGCCCACGCCATGCTCGGCCTGAAACTCGACGGTGGTGGCGGTACCGACGGTTCGAGCATCCTGCCGATCAGCGATGGCAACGGCAAAGCGCCGGGCTCGTTCTCCACCGCAGGCGGGACGTTGAAGATGCGCGCCTTCGATACCGAGCTGAAGGCCGGTGACCTGTTCCTCACCAACCCGGTGATTGCCGGCGGCGACACGCGGATGCTGCCGCAGACGTTTCGTGGCATCAGCCTGAGTAACCGCAGCTTCGACGGCTGGCTGATCGAAGGTGGCCAGGCCAGTTTCACCAAGCCCTATAACCAGAGTGGTCATACCCGCATCGGAACGTCATACGGCACCCTCGCCGACGGCGACGAAAGCCAGCACCTGAACTGGGCCGGTGTGGCCTGGAGCGGCGTTGAGGGCCTGACCAGCAGTCTTTACGCCTCCGAGCTCAAGGACATCTGGAACCAGTACTACTACGACCTCGACTACACCTGGCAACTGAACGATCTGGTCAGCCTCAACCCGGGCCTGCACTTCTATCACACGCAAGACACCGGTGATGCGCTGCTCGGCAACATCGACAACAACACTTGGAGCACGCATCTCACCGTCGGCATCGGCAACCACAGCGTCACTGCCGCGTATCAGCGGGTCAACGGCAACACGCCGTTCGACTACATCAGCCAGGGCGACAGCGTTTATCTGGACAACTCGCAGCAGTATTCGGACTTCAACGGCCCGAACGAACGCTCCTGGAAGCTCAAGTACGCTTACGACTTCACTGGCCTCGGCATGCCCGGATTGACCTCGGCGCTGTCCTATTCACGCGGCACGGTGGATCTGACCAAAGCCGACCCGAACAGCGCAGGCTATTCCAGCTGGTACAGCGCCGACGGCCATAACGCCAAGCATTGGGAACGCGACATCGATTTGCAGTACGTCGTGCAAAGCGGCCAGGCCAAGGATCTCGCGGTGCGCCTGCAATGGGCCACCAACCGGGGCGGCAACGGCTACGGCGCGATTGATTCGGATACAGATGAATACCGCGTGATCATCGACTACCCGGTCAACGTCTTCTAAGATCGGCGCTGCGTTTTTCAGATCCTGTGATCTACCCTGTGGGAGCGAGCCTGCTCCGGGCGGCGTTCCGACGAAAGCTGATTGTCAGTCAACATCTGTGTTGAATGACACACCGCTTTCGCGAGCAGGCTCGCTCCCACAGGTTCGTCCGGCGTCAGCCCAACTAAGCTTATGAAACCACTTCAACCGGCTCCCCATCATGATCGCCAGCCGCACGCCTTCCATCACAGGCCTTACCGGTCGCCCCGAGCGCCTGCTGATCCTCGGCAGCCTGCTGACCGTGATTGCGATGGTGTGCATCGTCACCTTCCTGCTGATCCGCGAGTACGCCAGTGCGCAGGAAGTCGCCACGCGCCGCGCCACGACCATCGCGCAATTGATCGATGCCGATGTGCTGCGCACCGTCGAGCTGTACGACCTGACGCTGCAAGGGCTGATCGCCGCCGCTCAGCGTGACGACCTGCAGAACGTCTCGCCGCAGATCCGTCATCTGGCGCTGTTCGATCGCTCTGCCACCGCGCGCTTCAAGGGCGACATCCTGCTGCTCGACAAGCATGGCGAGGTGATCGCCGATTCCTCGCGCATCGAAGCGAAACCGGGCAATTTCGCCGACCGCGATTATTTTCTCGCTCACGCATTCAACCGCGATATCGGCATGTTCATCAGCCGCCCGTTCAAGACCCGCTGCGATTGCGAAGAGGCCGATCAGTGGCGCATCAGCTTCAGCCGGCGCATCTCCTCGCAGACCGGTGAATTCCTCGGCGTGGCGGTGGCGTCGCTGAAACTCGACTATTTCGACGACCTGTTCAAAAGCCTCGACATCGGCACCGACAGCACGTTGAACATCATCAATAGCGATGGCGTGCTGCTTGCGCAGAAGCCGTATCTGCAGAGCGATTCGGTCGGCAAGAGTTTCGGCAACCGGCCCAACGTCGTGCGGATTCTCAGCGACCGCGATGGCAGCGGCAGTTTCACCAGCACCTCTAGCATGGATAAACAACGGCGGCTCTATACCTACTCGCGGGTCGGCAATCTGCCGTTGACCGTGATGGTGGCGCTGTCCAGCGAGGAAGTGTTCGGCACCTGGCGGCGCACGGCGATCCTGATCAGCGGCGCCACCGGCGTGTTGTGCCTGGGGCTGTTGTGGCTGACGTGGCTGCTCGCTCGGGAACTGCGTTTGCGCCATCGCGCCGAACGCGAACTGGCGCAACTGGCTGCCACCGATGATCTGACCGGCGTTGCCAACCGACGCATGCTCGACCAGACCCTGCGCCATGAGTGGTTCCGCGCGCAACGCTCGGGCCAGCCGCTGTCGGTGATGATGATCGATGCCGACCACTTCAAGGCCTTCAATGATCGCCATGGCCATCAGGCTGGGGATCAGGTGTTGCGCGAACTGGCCAAGGTAATCACCGCGAACGTGCGGCGTCCGGCGGATCTGGTCGCGCGGTATGGCGGTGAAGAATTTTCGGTGATTCTCGCCGAGACCGACAGCGCAGGAGCGCAGCAGATCGCCGAGCAGATTCGCCAGGCTGTGGAAGACTTGCCCTTGGTCGAAGGCGCTGAGCGGGCGATGACCGTGAGTATCGGCATCGCCACCTGGACATCGGCAAGCGAGATGACACTGGAGCAGTTGTTGTTTGCAGCGGACAAGGCGTTGTATCAGGCCAAGGAAGGCGGGCGTAATCGCGTTGTGGTGTCAGCCTGATGTTTCCAGGGTGAAGGCACCGGCGCCTTCGCGAGCAGGCTCGCTCCCACGGTTGGAATGCTTTTCAAAGGTGGGAGCGAGCCTGCTCGCGAAGAGGCCTGATCAGGCACTAGAGAAACCACAGGCATAAAAAAAGGCCATCCGAGGATGGCCTTCAAAAAACTAGAGAGGTTTTTTACTTACACCGCCGCAACCGGGCGCATGTAAGAGATTGGTGCGGTGCTGGCGTCTTCGAACGTCACCACTTCCCAAGCGTCTGTCTGCTCAATCAATTTGCGCAGCAGCTGGTTGTTCAGTGCATGACCGGACTTGAAGCCTTTGAACTCACCAATCAGGCTGTTGCCCAGCAGGTACAGGTCGCCAATCGCGTCGAGGATCTTGTGTTTGACGAATTCGTCTTCATAACGAAGACCGTCTTCGTTCAACACGCCATCAGCGTCGACCACGATCGCGTTTTCCACGCTGCCGCCGAGTGCGAGGTTGTGCTTGCGCAGGTACTCGATGTCACTCATGAAACCAAAGGTACGAGCGCGGCTGACTTCTTTAACGAACGAAGTGCTGGAAAAATCCACGCTTGCACTCTGGGTGCGGTCCCGGAATACCGGGTGATCGAAATCGATCTCGAAGCTCACCTTGAAACCTTCGAAAGGGACGAAAGTGGCGCGCTTGTCGCCATCTTCCACTGTCACTTCACGCAGGATGCGGATGAATTTCTTGGCGGCGTCCTGTTCTTCCAGGCCTGCCGATTGAATCAGGAATACGAAGGGTCCAGCGCTGCCATCCATGATCGGGACTTCGGACGCGGAGAGCTCGACGTAGGCGTTATCGATGCCCAGGCCAGCCATGGCCGAGAGCAAGTGCTCTACCGTGTCCACTTTGACGTCGCCATTGATCAGCGTCGTCGACATAGTGGTTTCACCGACGTTTTCCGCGCGGGCAGGAATCTGCACCACAGGGTCGAGGTCAGCGCGACAAAACACAATGCCAGTGTCGACAGGCGCAGGCTTGAGGGTCAGATAGACCTTCTCACCGGAGTGCAGGCCTACACCTGTGGCACGGATAATATTTTTCAGTGTGCGTTGTTTAATCATGGCTTGGGCCGCTTCAGCGCAAATTGCGAACTGGTATCAACAAAGGCTGGCGATGATAGCAGACCATGCCTTTGCTGAACACCAATCACCTTCATAGCCCTGATACATTCCATCAATCGGCCTGACGACGCAGGAATGCCGGAATGTCCAGGTAATCCAGGTCATCCTGCGGATTCATCTTCGCGGCAGCCGCAGCACCGGCCTGAGCCTGGTTGCGCATGACGGTCGGACGGTCCAGATCACGGTAGTTAACCGCTGGCTGCTCCTGACGGGCCGGAGCCGGTTGTTGCACCTGCGCCGAGGCCATGGAGGTGTGAACGGTGTTGTCGATGACCTTCACAGGCTTCTCGATTTTCGCGCCCAGACCGGTGGCAACCACAGTCACGTGCAGCTCGTCGCGCATGTCCGGATCGATAACGGTACCGACCTTGACCATCGCGTGCTCGGAAGCAAAGGCTTCGATGATCGAACCAACGTCGGAGTACTCACCCAGGGACAGGTCAGGACCGGCGGTGATGTTCACCAGAATACCGCGCGCGCCTTGCAGGTTGACGTCTTCCAGCAACGGGTTGCGGATTGCCGCTTCGGTGGCTTCACGTGCACGGTTCGGACCGCTGGCGCAGCCAGTGCCCATCATCGCCATGCCCATTTCGCTCATCACGGTGCGCACGTCGGCGAAGTCGACGTTGATCATGCCCGGACGCTTGATGATGTCGGAGATACCGCGAACGGCACCGGCCAGTACATCGTCAGCCTTGGCGAAAGCCGACAAGAGGCTTGCGTCTTTGCCGAGGATGGTCAGCAGTTTTTCGTTCGGAATGGTGATCAGCGAGTCGACGCTTTCCGAGAGCATGCGAATGCCTTCATCGGCGATCTGCATACGCTTGCGGCCTTCGAACGGGAACGGACGGGTCACGACCGCAACGGTCAGGATGCCCATTTCCTTGGCCACTTCGGCGATGATCGGCGCTGCACCGGTACCGGTACCGCCGCCCATGCCGGTGGTGATGAACACCATGTTGGTGCCGGCCAGCACTTCAGCGATGCGCTCGCGGTCTTCCAGAGCGGCTTGACGGCCGACTTCAGGATTGGCGCCGGCACCCAGGCCCTTGGTCACGCCAGTGCCCAGTTGCAGGATGGTCCGCGCGCCGATGTTTTTCAGCGCTTGAGCATCGGTGTTGGCGCAGATGAACTCAACGCCTTCGATGTTGCTCTTGACCATGTGATTGACAGCGTTGCCGCCGCCACCGCCGACACCGATAACTTTGATTACCGGGCTTGCGGGGATGTTGTCTACGAGTTCGAACATTTTCCCTCTCCTTACATTCTCTAGTTTTTTCGCCTACTGCTGTTTGTAGCGGTGTATCTACTGCAGTTGCTTGCCGCTTGAAGCTTGTCGCTCCAGGCTGCTTTTAAAAATTGCCCTGAACCCACTTTTTCAGTCGGTCCAGCAGCGGCGCCTGAGGCTCTTCGCTGCTGTAGCTGTCGCGGCTGCCGATGCCGGAGAACGAAACTCCGTCGGACTGCTTCTGCAGGCCGTACATCAACAAACCGACGCCAGTGGAATAAATCGGGTTGCGCACCACGTCATCCAGACCTTTCACGCCATGCGGCACACCAAGGCGCACCGGCATGTGGAAGATTTCTTCGGCCAGTTCAGTGGCGCCTTCCATTTTCGACGTACCACCGGTGAGCACGATGCCCGCCGGAATCAGGTCTTCGTAGCCGCTGCGACGCAGCTCGGCCTGGATCAGGGTGAACAGTTCGTCGTAACGCGGCTCGACCACTTCGGCCAGGGCCTGACGCGACAGTTCGCGCGGTGGACGGTCGCCAACGCTCGGCACCTTGATGGTTTCACCGGCACCGGCCAGTTTGGCCAGGGCGCAGGCGTAACGGATCTTGATCTCTTCGGCGTACTGGGTCGGAGTGCGCAACGCCATGGCGATGTCGTTGGTCACCTGATCACCGGCAATCGGGATTACGGCGGTGTGACGGATCGCGCCTTCGGTGAAGATCGCGATGTCGGTGGTGCCGCCGCCGATGTCGACCAGGCACACGCCCAGTTCTTTTTCGTCGTCGGTCAGCACCGAGTAGGCCGAGGCCAGTTGCTCGAGAATGATGTCGTCGATTTCCAGACCGCAGCGACGCACGCATTTTTCAATGTTCTGTGCAGCGTTGACGGCGCAGGTGACCACGTGAACCTTGGCTTCCAGACGCACGCCGGACATGCCCAGTGGCTCGCGCACGCCTTCCTGGTTATCGATCACGTAATCCTGCGGCAGGGTGTGCAGCACGCGCTGGTCCGCCGGGATCGCCACGGCCTGGGCGGCGTCGAGCACACGCTCAAGGTCAGCCGAGCTGACTTCGCGATCACGGATCGCAACGATGCCGTGAGAATTCAGGCTGCGGATGTGATTGCCGGCCACGCCGACGAACGCGGAGTGAATGCGGCAGCCGGCCATCAGTTGGGCTTCTTCGATCGCGCGCTGGATCGACTGCACGGTGGATTCGATGTTGACCACCACGCCCTTCTTCAGGCCGCGGGACGGATGCGTGCCGATCCCGACGATTTCCAGCTGGCCGTCGTCCGCGACCTCGCCTACCAGCGCCACCACTTTGGAGGTGCCGATATCCAGACCGACGATCATTTTGCCGCTTTGCACGTTTGCCATGGGTCCTGCCTCTTCTTAATTCTTTGCGACAGCGGGTTGGGCTGTCGTCGGCGCTACGGGTTCCCGCCAGCCAACAGCGAGGCCGTTGGCGTAGCGCAGATCGATGCGCGCAATGTTCGTAATCTGCTCTTTCAGCGTCTTGTCATAGATGGCGATGAAGCGGCGCATCTTTTCCACCAGGTTGCCGCGTCCCAGCAGCAACTCGATGCCGGGGCCGGAACTGCCTGCACCGGTGGTCAGGAACCAGCTGCCGCGTTCACGCAATTCCAGGCGTGCGATCGAAAAACCCAGCGGCCGCAGCATCTGGCTCAGCACCTGATACTGCTGCATCACCTGCTGCTGAGCCCGTTGTGGGCCGAACAGCTGCGGCAGGTGTTCATAATTCGCCAGTTCCTTGGGCGTGAACGCCTGGCCCTGGTTGTTGAGCAACGACTCGTCGCCCCAACGCGCCACCGGCAATTGCTCTTCGAGGCGGATCACTACCTGATCCGGCCACACCCGACGCACTTCGGCGTGGGCGATCCAGGGCATCTGCTCGAGCTCGGTACGCATACCGGCGAGGTCGATGGTGAAGAAGCTCGACGCCACGAACGGCGCGATCCGCTGCTGCACCGCCTGCTGGCTGATGTAGCTGAGGTCGCCCTGCACCGCGATCTTGCTGATCGGCCGGTCGGCGTACGGCAGCAAACGCTGCGCGCCTTCGTACGTACCAAAGCCCAGTGCTACCAGCAGCACCGGCCAGAACAGACTTTTCAGAAAGCCGAAATTGGCTTTCGGCAGGCGCGCGGACATCGGCTCTTTCGCCACCATTCGGCTGGCACCCCGCGGCACCGGCTTGCGGCCGGGTGCGGGTGGCTGATGTCTGAGATGAGCGCCTTGCATGGTCTTAACCTCGCGCCTCTGTTGCGCCTGCGTCTTCAACGCTGGCGGCCAGAATGGCCAGAACCAGTTGCTGGAAATCCAGACCGGCAGCCCGCGCCGCCATCGGCACCAGGCTGTGATCGGTCATGCCCGGTGCGGTATTGACTTCGAGGAACCAGAACTGCCCGTCGGCGTCCTGCATCACGTCCGCCCGGCCCCAACCGGCGATACCCAGCGCCTCACAGGCCTTGGCCGTGAGTTCCATGAGTTCCTGTTCCTTGGCCGCGTCGAGCCCGCACGGAATGCGGTACTGGGTATCGTTGGCGATGTACTTGGCGTCGTAGTCGTAGAACGTGTGCGGTGTACCCAGGGCGATAGGAGGCAACACCTGGTCACGCAGGGTGGCGATGGTGAACTCCGGACCTTGAATCCATTGCTCGACCAACACTTGCGAATCGTAGGTACTGGCCGCTTTCCATGCGTCGATCAACTCGGACGCAGAATTCACTTTGGCCATCCCGATACTTGAACCTTCATGCGCCGGTTTGACGATCAAAGGCAGGCCCAGTTCCGTCGCTGCGGAAATACAATCGGCTTCGCTGCACAGTACGGCGTGACGCGGCGTCGGAATCCCGAGGCTGTGCCAGACCTGCTTGGTGCGCAGCTTGTCCATCGCCAGTGCGGAAGCAAGAATGCCGCTGCCGGTGTACGGGATGCCGGCGCACTCGAGCAGGCCCTGCATGCTGCCGTCTTCACCGCCGCGACCGTGGAGAATGATGAACGCGCGGTCGATCTTTTCGCTGAGCAGACGCTGCAGGAAGTCTTCGCCCACATCGATACCGAACGCGTCGACGCCAGCGCTTTGCAGCGCCTCGAGCACGGCGTTGCCGGATTTCAGCGAAACCTCACGCTCGGCACTCAGGCCGCCGAAGAGCACGGCGACGCGGCCGAAGTCTTTCGGCGCGATGGTGGAGAACAGCTTGGCGTAGGCAGCAGTCATTTCAACTTCCCCTCGACCGGCGCCGCCACGGCGCCGGCGAACAATTCACTTTTCAACAGCTTCGGCGCGAGACCGCCGATATCACCAGCGCCCTGGCACAGCAGAATGTCGCCGGCGCGCAGCAGCGGCTTGACCAGCGGTGCCAGATCGACGCCACGCTCGATGTAGATCGGGTCGAGCTGACCGCGCTGACGGATGCTGTTGCACAGCTTGCGGCTGTCGGCGCCCGGGATCGGCTCTTCGCCGGCCGGATAGACTTCCATCAGCAGCAGCACGTTGGCGTCGGCCAGTACATTGACGAAGTCGTCGTACAGATCACGGGTGCGGCTGTAGCGATGCGGCTGGTAGACCATCACCAGACGACGCTCCGGCCAGCCACCGCGCACGGCTTTGATCACCGCAGCGACCTCGGTCGGGTGGTGACCGTAGTCGTCGACCAGCATCACGTTGCCGCCGTCTACCGGCAGTTCGCCGTAGACCTGGAAGCGTCGGCCAACACCCTGGAAGCCTGACAGGCCCTGAACGATGGCTTCATCGCTGACGCCTTCGTCGGTGGCGATGCAGATGGTCGCCAGCGAGTTGAGCACGTTGTGGTTGCCGGGCATGTTCACCGACACGTCCAGCGGCTCGCGATCCGGGCGCAGCACGGTGAAGAAGGTCTGCATGCCCTGCTGACGGACATTGATTGCGCGTACGTCGGCGTCTTCGCTGAAGCCGTAGGTCACGGTCGGACGTTTCACCAGCGGCAGGATTTCACGCACCACCGGATCGTCCAGGCACATCACCGCCAAACCGTAGAACGGCAGGTTGTGCAGGAATTCGACGAAGGTTTTCTTCAGTTTGTTGAAGTCACCGTCGTAGGTCGCCATGTGGTCGGCGTCGATGTTGGTGACCACGGCCACCAGCGGCTGCAGATGCAGGAAGCTCGCATCGCTTTCGTCGGCTTCGGCGATCAGGTAACGGCTGGTGCCGAGCTGGGCATTGGTGCCTGCCGCATTCAGGCGACCACCAATCACGAATGTCGGGTCCAGACCACCGGCCGCGAACACCGAAGCGATCAGGCTGGTGGTGGTGGTTTTGCCATGGGTACCGGCGACGGCGATGCCGTGGCGATAGCGCATCAGCTCGGCGAGCATTTCTGCACGCGGCACTACGGGAATGCGGCGTTCAAGGGCAGTCGCCACTTCCGGGTTGGACGTGTTCACTGCGCTCGACACCACCAGCACGTCGGCGGTAGCGGCGTTCTCGGCACGGTGACCGATGAAGATCTGCGCGCCGAAGGTTTCTAGGCGCTCGGTGACCGGCGACGCTTTCAGGTCGGAACCGGAGACTTGATAGCCCAGGTTCAACAACACTTCAGCGATGCCGCACATGCCCACGCCGCCGATGCCGACGAAGTGGATGCGGCGGATGCGGCGCATTTCCGGTTGTGGCATGGCTTTCTGATTCTCAACCATGGGCCACCTCCAGACAGGTATCGACCACGCTACGGGTGGCATCGGGTTTGGCCAGTCGGCGGGCCGCTTGGGCCATTGCTTCGAGTCGTTGCGGTTGCATCAAGACCTCTGTCAGGCGCGCGGCAAGATCCGCGGCACCAGTCGTTCTTTGCGGCATCAGGAAGGCAGCGCCTTCGCGGGCCAAATAATCGGCGTTGCGGGTCTGGTGATCGTCGATCGCGTGGGGCAAGGGCACCAGCATCGAGGGCAGACCGGCGGCCGCCAGCTCACTGATGGTCAACGCGCCAGCGCGGCACACCACCAGGTCAGCCCAGCCATAGGCCTGGGCCATGTCTTTGATGAACGGCTGCACCTGCGCTTCCACACCCACGGCGCGGTAACGCTCGGCAGTCACTTCATCGTGATTTTTGCCGGCCTGATGAAACACTTCCGGGCGCAGGTCGGCAGCGACTTGGGCCAGGGCTTCAGGCAGCAATTTGTTCAACGGTTCTGCGCCCAGGCTGCCGCCAAGGATCAGCAAACGCGCTTTGCGCCCGGCCAGCGCCGGTCGCGATGTGTCGAGGAACAGCTCGCTGCGCACCGGATTACCGGTGGTACGGCGGCTGTCCGACAGAGTAAAGGTGTCGGGGAACGCTTCACACACTCGGGCGGCGAACGGCACCAGCAACCGATTGGCGGTGCCGGCGACAGCGTTCTGCTCGTGAACGATCACCGGCACGCCAGCCAGTTTCGCGGCAAGACCACCAGGGCCGGTCACATATCCGCCAAAGCCAACCACGCACACCGGTTTCAGGCGGCGCATGATCGCCCGCGCCTGCCACACCGATTTGAGCAACATCAGCGGCGCCTTGAGCAGCGACAGCTTGCCCTTGCCGCGCAGACCGCTGGCATTGATCCGGTGCAGTTCAAGCCCTGCCGCCGGAACCAGTTCGTTTTCGATCCCGCGTGGCGTGCCGAGCCAGTGCACGGTGTAGCCGCGCGCCTGAAACTCGCGGGCACAGGCCAGCGCCGGGAACACGTGGCCGCCGGTACCGCCGGCCATGATCAATACGTTAGCGCCCATGAGTCGGCTCCTCGGCGAAGTCGCTCTCCTGGAATTCCATCTCTTCGCTGCCCAGGTGGGTCCGACTCTCCCACTCGATGCGCAGCAACAGGCCCAGACAGGCGCAGCAGATCACCAGCGAGCTGCCGCCGTAACTGAGGAACGGCAAGGTCAGACCCTTGGTTGGCAGCAGGCCGACGTTCACACCGATGTTGATCAGGAACTGACCAATCCACAGGAACGACAAGCCGTAAGCCACGTAAGCGGCGAAGAACTGCTTGGCCTTCTCCGCCCACAGGCCGATGTACATGCCGCGAATACACACGAACACGAACAGCGCGACGGTGCACAACGAACCCACGGCGCCCAGTTCTTCGGCGAGTACCGAGAACACGAAATCGGTGTGCGCTTCCGGCAGGTAGAACTGTTTCTGCACGCTGTTGCCCAAGCCGACGCCCAGCCACTCGCCGCGACCGAACGCGATCAAGGCCTGCGACAACTGATAACCGGCGCCGAACTGGTCGGCCCACGGGTCGGCGAAGTTGGTCAGACGCGCCATTCGATAGGGCTGCATCTGGATCAGCAAAACCACCGCGCCAACCGCCAGCACCACCATCAGCGAGAAACGGAACAGCCCGACCCCGCCAAGGAACAGCATCGCCGCCGCCGCGCCCATCATGACTACGGTGGCACCGAAGTCCGGCTCCATCAGCAACAGACCGGCCATCGGCAGCAGGACGATGAACGGCTTGAAGAAGCCCATCCAGCTCTCGCGCACTTCTTTCTGCCGGCGCACCAGATAACCGGCGAGGTAGATCACCACGAACACCTTGGCGATTTCCGACGGCTGCACGTTGAAGAAGCTGAAACCGATCCAGCGCATCGAACCGTTCACTTCGCGGCCGATGCCGGGGATGATCACCATCACCAGCAGGCCGAACGCACCGATCAGCATCATCCAGCCGAGGCGCTGCCAAGTGGCGATCGGGATCATCATGGTGACGATGCACGCACCCAGGCCCAGCACTACATAGATAAGGTGGCGAATCATGTAATACAGCGGACTGCCCGACTGCGCCGCCGCCACTTCGGTGGACGCCGAGGCGATCATGATCAGGCCCAGACCAAGCAGCGCCAGGCAACCGGCGAGCATCGGGAAGTCGAGGTCGATGCCACGCCCGGTGATCAGCGGCGACGGGTACGGCTTGATGATGTTTCTCAGGTTCATGCCAGTTCCTCCACAGCGCGGACGAACTGGTGACCACGGTCTTCGTAATTCTTGAACATGTCGAAACTGGCGCAGGCCGGAGACAGCAGCACCACATCGCCCGGTTGGGCAGCGGCGCGGCATTGCGCGACGGCGTCGACCAGCGAGGACGCGCGGATCAGCGGCACGGCATCACCGATGGCTGCGCCGATCTTGTCGGAGTCGCGGCCCATCAGGATCACGGCGCGGCAGTTGGCCGCCACCGGATCACGCAGATCATTGAATTCGGCGCCCTTGCCGTCACCACCGGCGATCAGAATGACCTTGCCGTCGATGTCTGCGCCCAAACCTTCGATGGCCGCCAGAGCGGCGCCAACGTTGGTGGCTTTGGAATCGTTGTAATAGGCCACGCCGTCGAGATCGCGCACCCACTGGCAGCGATGCTCGAGGCCGGCAAACGTACGCAATGCAGAGAGCATGGCGTCGAACGGCAGGCCCACCGCGTGACCCAGTGCCAATGCGGCGAGAGCGTTGGACTGATTATGCGCACCGCGAATCTTCAGTTCACGCACGGGCATCAGGTTCTGGAATTCGAAGGCGAGGTACTTCTCGCCGTCTTCTTCGCGGATCCCGAACGCTTTGAAATCCGGTTTGCTCAGGCCAAAGGTCCAGCATGGCTGGCCTTCGCCGATCAATGGACGGCTCAGGGCGTCCTGACGGTTGACCACAAACTGCTTCGCGCCCCGGAAGATCCGGTGCTTGGCCAGGTGATAGGCCGGCAGACCGCTGTAGCGATCCATGTGGTCTTCGCTGATGTTCAGCACGGTGGCGACTTCGGCGTTGAGCTGGTCAGTGGTTTCCAGTTGAAAACTCGACAGCTCCATCACATACAACTCGACGTCATCGCTGAGCAGGTCCAGCGCCGGGGTGCCGAGGTTGCCGCCAACGGCGACGCGCTTGCCGGCCGCAGCCGCCATCTCGCCAACCAGAGTAGTCACGGTGCTTTTCGCGTTGGAGCCGGTAATGGCCACGATCGGCGCCCGCGCGTTACGCGCGAACAACTCGATGTCGCCGGACATTTTCACGCCACGGGCGGCGGCGGCTTGCAGGGCCGGGGTCGCCAGCGCCAGGCCGGGGCTCACGTAGAGCTCGTCGGCACGGCAGAGGAATTCGACGTCCAGCTCGCCACAACGCACTTCCACGTGCGGATAGTCACGCTTGAGCGTGGCCAGTTCCGGTGGATTTTCCCGCGTGTCGGCCACAGCGAACGACGTGCCCCGGTTCGCCAGGAAGCGAACCAGGGACATGCCGCTCTTGCCGAGGCCGACAACGATGCGGAAGTGGTCAGAAGCGATCAGAGACACTCGTTCTACCTCAGCTTCAGGGTGGCAAGGCCGACCAGTACGAGAATCACGGTGATGATCCAGAAACGGACGATCACGCGCGGCTCGGGCCAGCCCTTGAGTTCAAAGTGGTGGTGTATCGGCGCCATGCGGAACACGCGGCGACCGGTCAGCTTAAAGGAGGCAACCTGAATGACCACTGACAGGGTTTCCATCACGAACACGCCGCCCATGATGAACAGGACGATTTCCTGACGGACGATCACCGCGATGGTGCCCAGTGCCGCGCCGAGTGCCAGGGCACCGACGTCGCCCATGAACACTTGCGCTGGATAGGTGTTGAACCAGAGAAAACCGAGGCCGGCACCGATCAGCGCGCCGCAGAACACGATCAGCTCGCCCGCGCCCGGCACGTAAGGAATCAGCAGGTATTCGGCGAATTTCACGTTACCCGACAGGTAGCAGAAAATCCCCAGGCCGCCGCCGACCATCACGGTTGGCATGATCGCCAGGCCGTCGAGGCCGTCAGTCAGGTTGACCGCGTTGCTCGAACCGACAATCACGAAGTAGGTCAGCACGATGAAACCGGCGCCCAGCGGAATGCTGTAGTCCTTGAGCATCGGCAGGATCAGCGTGGTTTCCACCGGCGTCGCGGCAGTCATATAAAGGAAGATCGCAGCGCCGAGGCCGAACACCGACTGCCAGAAATATTTCCAGCGGCTCGGCAGGCCACGGGAGTTCTTTTCGATGACTTTGCGGTAATCGTCGACCCAGCCGATGGCGCCGAACAGCAGGGTCACCAGCAGCACCACCCAGACGTAGCGGTTGCTCAGGTCAGCCCAGAGTAGAGTGCTGACGCCGATCGAAGACAGAATCAGCGCGCCACCCATGGTCGGCGTACCGGATTTGGACAGGTGCGATTGCGGGCCGTCGTTACGTACCGACTGGCCGATCTGACGGTTCTGCAGAGTACGGATCATCCACGGGCCATAGCACAGCGACAAGACCAGCGCGGTCAGTACACCGAGAATCCCGCGCAGGGTCAGGTACTGGAAGACCGCGAAGCCTTTGTAGAACTGTTGCAGATACTCCGCTAGCAGCAGCAGCATTAATGTTTCTCCAGACTGGACCCGCACAGAGCCGCAACGATGTTTTCCATCGCTGCGCTGCGCGAACCCTTGATCAAAATGGTGGTGTTTGTGTCCTGCTCGGCGGCGAGGGCCTGGATCAGCTCGGCCTGGGTGCCGAAGTGCTGCGCCTGCTCACCGAAAGCGTTTACCGCGTGGACCATGTTCGGCCCGACCGCGTAAAGCGCGGAAACCTTGCCTCGGGCGTACTCGCCCACGTCGCGGTGCCCCTGCTCCGCCCAGTCGCCCAACTCGCCGATATCTCCGAGCACCAGGACGGTGCGGCCGGAAAAGCCGGCGAGTATATCAACGGCCGCACACATCGAGGTGGGGTTTGCGTTGTAGGTGTCATCGATCACGCGCATGCCGTTTTTCGCCAGTTGCGCGACGGTGCGCCCCTTGACCGGTTGCACCGCGCCCAGCCCAGTGGCGATGCCGAACAGCGAAACGCCCAAGGCGTGGGCAGCAGCGGCGGCAGCCAGGGCATTGGCGACGTTATGGGTACCGAGCAGATTCAGTTGCACGCGCTCACTGCCTTCAGGGGTGTGCAGATTGAACGCCGGGCAACCGCGGGCATCGGTGGCCAGATCGCTGGCGTGGAAATTCGCCTCGCTGTTGCTCAGGGCGAAGGTCAGCACCTGACGACCGGCAGCGCGGGTCTTCCAGATACCGAAAGCCTTGTCATCGAGGTTGAGCACGGCGATGCCATCGGCGGCCAGACCCTCGATGATTTCGCCTTTGGCTTCGACGATTTTTTCCGGACCGCCGAACTCACCGACGTGAGCGGTGCCGGCGTTGTTCAGGATCGCCACGTGCGGCTTGGTCAGGCCGACGGTGTAAGCGATCTCGCCCAGACGTGAAGCGCCCAGTTCGATGACAGCCGAGGTGTGTTCCGGCGCCAGCTCGATCAGGGTCAGCGGTACGCCGAGGTCGTTGTTCAGATTGCCACGGGTCGCCAGCACCGGACCGCGCGTGCGCAGGATGCTCGCGAGCATTTCCTTGACCGTGGTCTTGCCACTGGAACCGGTCACCGCCGCCACTGGCTGGGTGAACGCAGCACGGTTCAACGCGCCGAGTTGGCCGAGGGCCTGACGGGTGTCCTTGACCAGCAATTGCGGCAACGCGCTGTCGGCGACTTCGCGCTCGACCAGTGCCGCTACGGCGCCTTTGCCGGCGACGTCGTTCAGGTAGTCATGACCGTCGAAACGCGGGCCGGTCAGGGCGATGAACAACTGGCCGGGCTGAATGGCGCGGCTGTCGATGCTGACGCCGTCGAAACTCGCGTCAGCGCCGATCAAACGGGCTTCGAGGGCGTTGGTCAGTTCACTGAGTGTCAGGGCCTTAAGCATGGGCCACCTCCCACGCGGTCAGGGCATGATCGGCCTCGACCAGATCGGAAAACGCATGGCGCACGCCGTTGATTTCCTGATAGTCCTCGTGACCTTTGCCGGCCAGCACAATCACGTCGTCAGCGGTTGCGCCGGCAATCAATTGCGCAATGGCCTGACCGCGACCGGCTACGAAGGTGACCTTATCCACAGCGGTGAAACCGGCACGGATGTCGTCGAAAATCACCGCAGGATCTTCGGTGCGCGGGTTGTCATCGGTGACCAGCACCTGGTCGGCGAGGCGCTCGACCACTTCGGCCATCAACGGACGTTTGCCACGATCGCGATCACCGCCGCAGCCGAACAGGCACAGCAGTTGGCCTTTGACGTGCGGGCGCAGCGCAGTGAGAACCTTTTCCAGCGCATCGGGCGTGTGGGCGTAATCGACCACCACCAGCGGCTGCGTACCACCACCCAGACGCTGCATGCGCCCGGCCGGGCCTTCGAGCTTCGGCAGCACTTTGAGAATTTCGTCGAGGGCGTAATCCAGGCCAAGCAAGGCGCCGACTGCGGCCAGCACGTTGCTCAGGTTGAAACGCCCGAGCAATGTGCTGCGCAGGTGATGCTCGCCCTGCGGCGTGACCAGCGTGGCGCGTACACCATGGTCGTCGAACTGCGCTTCGCGGCAGAACAGGTAGGCACTGCTGTCGAGCAGGCTGTAGGTGATCAAACGCGACTCGCGCTTTTCCGCCGCCAGTTGCCGGCCGAAATCGTCGTCGAGGTTGACCACGCGGCACTTCAGGTCATTCCAGGCGAACAGCCGGGCCTTGGCCTCGGCGTACGCCTGCATGGTGCCGTGATAATCCAGATGATCGCGGGACAGGTTGGTCATCACCGCCACGTCGAACGCCAGCGCGGTGACCCGGCCCTGATCCAGACCGTGGGACGACACTTCCATGGCCACGGCTTTCGCGCCGGCCTTTTTCAGGTCACCCAGGGTTGCTTGCACGGCAATCGGATTCGGCGTGGTGTGCAGGCCGCTTTCCAGCGCGCCATAGAAACCGGAACCCAGCGTACCGACGATGCCGCAATGCTGGCCGAGCAGATCCAGCGCCTGCGCGACCAATTGGGTCACGCTGGTCTTGCCATTGGTGCCAGTGACGCCGATCAGGTTCAGATGGTGACTCGGCTCACCGTAAAAACGCCCGGCGATGTCCGACAGCTGCGCCGCCAGGCCCTTGACCGGGATCAGCGGCACGTCAGTGATCGGCAATACGGTGGCGCCTTCGACCTCATACGCCACGGCAGCTGCGCCGCGTTGCAAGGCATCGGCGATATGCGCACGGCCATCGAAACGGCCGCCGGGCACGGCGAGAAACAAGTCGCCGGCGCGCACGTTGCGGCTGTCCAGCGCCAGTTCACGGATCAACAGATCGTGGCCGGCGTGGGGAAATATCTTGTTCAGACTTAATGACATCAGCCGCGCCCTCCATTGGCTTTCAGCGGAACGACCGGGGTGGCATTGGCCTGTTGGGTGGTCGGCAGGTTGTCCGGGGTCACGTTCATCAGGCGCAGGGTGCCGGACATCACACGGCTGAACACTGGCGCCGACACCAGACCACCGAAGTAACCGGCCTTGGTCGGCTCATCAATCACCACAACAATCGCGTAACGCGGATCGCTCATCGGGCCGAAGCCGGCGAACAGCGAACGGTAGGAGTTTTCCGCGTAGCCTTTGGTGCCGACCGAGGTCTTGCGCGCGGTACCCGACTTGCCGCCGACGTGATAAGCCGGCACCTGCGCACGGAACACGCCGCGCGGCGCTTCGATTACCTGCTGCAACATGCCCTGCATGGTTTTCGCCACGGCTTCCGGCAGCACTTGGGTAGTCTGCGGCATCTTGTCGGTTTTGATCAGGGTCAGCGGCGCGAGACGACCGTTGTTGGCCAGTGCCGAGAACGCGTGCACCAGCTGGATCGCAGTCACGGAAATACCGTAGCCGTAAGACAAGGTTGCAGTTTCAGCCTTGCGCCATTCGCGGTAGTTGGGCAGATTGCCGACACGTTCGCCGGGGAAGCCTAGGCCGGTGTCCTGGCCGAGGCCGACTTTCTGCGCCAGACGGAAAATGGTTTCGCCGCCGATATCGAAGGCGACTTTACTCATGCCGACGTTACTGGAATTGATCAGGATGCCGGTCAGATCGAGCACCGGCCCTTCGGTCTTCGACACGTCTTTGATGGTGTATTTGCCGATCTGCAACGAGCCCGGATACACCTCGACGGTGTCACTCGGTTTCCAGCGGCCGGTTTCGATCGCCGCGCTCATGGAAATGGCCTTCATGGTCGAACCCGGCTCGAACACGTCGATCATGGCGCGGTTGCGCATCATCGCCGGTTGCAGGTTGCGACGGTTGTTCGGGTTGTAGGTCGGCTGGTTGACCATGGCCAGAATCTCGCCGGTCTTCACGTCCATGATCACCAGACTGCCGGCCTTGGCGCCGTTCTCGATGATCGCGTTGCGCAACTCGCGGTTGGCCAGGTATTGCAGACGCAGGTCAATCGACAACGCCAAGGGCTTGCCGGCCTTGGCGTTCTTGGTGACTTGAACATCCTTGATCAACCGGCCACGGCGATCCTTGATGACTTGTCGTTTGCCCGGCACCCCGGCCAGCCATTCGTCATAGGCCAGCTCGACGCCTTCGCGACCGTGATCGTCGATGTCGGTAAAGCCGACCATGTGCGCGGTGACTTCACCGGCCGGGTAGAAGCGGCGGAATTCTTCGATGCCGTAGACGCCCGGCACTTTCAGATCGAGCACAGCCTGACCCTGCTCGGGGGTCAGCCCGCGCACCAGGTAAATGAATTCTTTGTTGGCCTGGGCTTCGAGGCGTTCGCTCAGGGCTTTCGGGTTCTGGCCCAGCGCGGCGGCGAGTGCCGGCCACTTCTCTTTGGCCGACTGCATTTCCTTGGCGTTGGCCCACAGCGTGGTCACCGGCGTACTGACCGCCAGAGGCTCGCCGTTACGGTCGGTGATCAGGCCACGGTGCGCCGGAATCGGAATGTGCCGCAGGCTGCGCGCGTCGCCCTGCCCTTTGAGGAAGTCACGGTCGACCACTTGCAGGTCGATGATGCGCCAGCAGATCGCCGCGACCATCAGACCGAGCAGCGCCACCATCAGGCGGAAGCGCCATGGGAACAGTGCGCCTTCGAGTTTCATCATGGCGCCACCATCTTCACGTCAGCCGCGCCAGGGATGTGCATTTTCAGTTGTTCAGTGGCCAGCACTTCGATGCGGCTGTGCGCGGTCCAGGTGCTCTGCTCGAGAATCAGCCGCCCCCACTCGGCCTGCGCCTTGTCGCGCACGCTGAGTTCGTTATAAAGGGTGTTGAGCAACTGCCGGTTCCAGTGCGCGCTGTACGACACGGCAATGGCCGAAAACAGCACGCCGATAAACAGCAGCAGCATCAGAAAGCTGCCGCCGGGCAGTGGTTTGGCGAAAAGCTTGCTCACCGCAACTTCTCCGCGACACGCATGACGGCGCTACGGGAACGTGGGTTGGCTTTGAGTTCGGCGTCGGAGGCCGTCTGCGCTTTGCCGTGGATTTTGATTTTCGGTTCGAAGGCGACGTGGCGAACCGGCAGGTTGCGCGGCAGATTGTCGGCCTCGCCTTTCACCAGCTTGCGCATGAACAGTTTGACGATGCGGTCTTCCAGCGAGTGGAAGCTGATGACCACCAGACGGCCGCCAACTTCCAGCGCTTCCAGCGCGGCGTCGAGGCCGGCTTCCAGATCGCCGAGTTCGTTATTGACGTGAATGCGCAAACCCTGGAATGCGCGGGTGGCCGGGTTCTTGCCCTTTTCCCACGCCGGGTTGGCGACTTTCAGCACTTCGGCCAGATCGGCGGTGCGCTCGAACGGCTTGATGTCACGGCGCTCGGCAACGGCACGGGCCATACGCCCGGAGAAACGTTCTTCGCCGTATTCCTTGAACACCCGGGCGATTTCTTCCACCGGCGCGGTGTTGACGAATTCGGCAGCGCTGATGCCACGGGACGGGTCCATGCGCATGTCCAGCGGCCCGTCATTGAGGAAACTGAAGCCGCGCTCGGCGTCATCGAGCTGCGGCGACGACACGCCGAGGTCGAGCAGAATGCCGCTGACCTTGCCGGTCAGGCCTTGCTCGGCAACCACCGAACCGAGCTCGGCAAAGCTGCGCTGCACAACGACAAAGCGGCCGTCTTCGGCCGCTAGCGTTTGCCCGGTGGCAATCGCTTGAGGATCCTTGTCGAATCCGATGAGTCGACCGTCCGGCCCGAGCTGGCTAAGGATCAACCGACTGTGCCCGCCGCGCCCGAACGTGCCGTCCAGATAGCAGCCATCAGGACGTACGGCGAGAGCCTCGACGGCTTCGTCAAGCAGTACGGTGATGTGGTTAAAGCCGCTATCAATAGTCACAGGATCAAATCACGCAGTTCATCAGGCATCGCGCCCGGTTGTTGAATAGCAGCAAGGTCAGCGGCAGATACCGCGTTCCATGCATCCTCGTCCCACAATTGGAACTTGTTCAGTTGGCCGACCAGCATCGCGCGCTTATCGAGCTTGGCGTATTCGCGCAAACGCGGCGGAACCAGGAAACGACCACTGCCATCGAGTTCGAGGTCGACGGCATTACCAATCAATAAACGTTGCAGGCGACGGTTCTCTTCGCGAAGCGAAGGGAGTGCGCGCAACTTGGTTTCAATAATTTCCCACTCATCGAGCGGATAGACACACAGGCATGGATCAACGGCATCAATGGTCACGATCAATTGGCCGGAACTGCGCGAATCGAGCTCGTCACGGTACCGGCTCGGCATGGCGAGACGGCCCTTTGCATCGAGACTGATAGCGTTAGCTCCGCGAAACACGTCAGCGTTTCTCCAATTTTTATCGTTTTGAGCTCAAAAAACCCACTTCATGCCACTTTCCGCCACTTGCGCACACTATAGGAATGCGCCCACCACACCGTCAAGGCGCGGATTAAAGGAAAAGCCTTACAGAACGGAGATTTAGCGACGTAAAAGGAGGCTCAACGAGAATCTGACGTGAAGTTTCGACCAATAACTTGATGCAGCACTGAACGCTGCGCTCGAAAGTTAAAGTAGTTTGTTAAGAGTAAGATTTTTTCGGTATTACAAAGGCGCTTCGGCTGTTGATTGAAGCAGGGTGGGAAAAGGCTATTACCGCGTTTGCCGCTGCCGGAGTTTCAGACCAGGCCGGCTGATATTACACAGCCGCGTCTTCTTTGTTTCAAGCAGGGAAAGAAAAAGGTGGAGAGTCGATCTGTAAGCCGGGTTCTGTCTTGAACAGTCATTCGTCTACGATGGCCATCACTGGACATCTTTAGCAACCTACCCGGTCCCAGCGCGGGCCACGCCTTGGGACCCTATTTGGTCTTGCTCCAAGTGGGGTTTACCTAGCCACGAACTGTTGCCAGACGTGCGGTGCGCTCTTACCGCACCTTTTCACCCTTACCGGCGCTTGCGCGCTTAGGCGGTTATTTTCTGTGGCACTTTCCGTAGGCTCACGCCTCCCAGGCATTACCTGGCACTTCGCCCTATGGAGCCCGGACTTTCCTCCCCCCCCTAATTTTCATAGAGGGCAGCGACTGTCCGATCGACTCTCCGCCGCGAAGGTTAACGGCAGAGCGCCGGAAGAACAAGCGCTAAAACCCTCCAGACCGCCATGGGCGACGGCTTACACGCCTTTCTGTTTATCCAGCGCGACCTGATACAGCACGTTTTTGCGCTCGCCGGTGATTTGCGCTGCCAGTGCGGCGGCGCGCTTGAGCGGCATTTCCTCCAATAGCAGATCGAGGATGCGCATGGCTTCGCTGCTGACCGCGTCCTCCGACTCCGGCGCGGTCCAGCCGGCCACCAGAACCACGCACTCGCCGCGCTGCTGATTGCTGTCGGACTCGACGAACGCACGCAGTTCGCTGAGCGGCAGGCCTTTGAGGGTTTCGAAGGTTTTGGTGATTTCCCGCGCCAGCAGAGCCTGACGCTCGCCGCCAAACACCGCTTCCATATCCTGCAGGCATTCGAGAATGCGATGCGGCGCCTCATAGAAAATCAGGGTGCGCGGCTCTTCTTTGACTGCTTCCAGACGCGCCTTGCGCCCGACCGACTTGGCCGGCAGAAAACCTTCGAAGATAAAACGGTCGGACGGCAATCCCGCCGCCGACAGCGCCGCGATCAACGCGCAGGCACCCGGCACCGGCACCACGTTGATGCCGGCCGCACGGGCCTGACGCACCAGGTGATAACCCGGATCGGAAATCAGCGGCGTGCCGGCATCAGAGATCAGCGCGACGTTGTCGCCCGCCAGCAACCGGGTAATAAAGCGGCTACCCTCATCCCGTTCGTTGTGTTCGTGACATGCGGCCAGCGGCGTGCCGATGCCGAAGTGCTGCATCAGGCGCGCCGAATGCCGCGTGTCTTCCGCTGCAATCAGGGCCACCTCACGAAGGATCTTCAAGGCCCGGGCGCTGATGTCGTCCAGGTTGCCGATGGGCGTCGCCACCACATAAAGCGAGCCAGCAGCGGAATTCAAAGCACCTGGAGCAGTCAAAGCGCACACCTCATGATCGATAAAGCGGGCATTGTAACCCGTAGCGGCGCTTGCGATACGCGTGAGCAATGCTCGCTTTTGCCGCGTTTTGTGCCGCACAGCAACAATTGCGCAAGCTAAATTGATCGATTCACGCCACTAACATCGCGCCCCGGCCAGTGCTTGGGTACAATTCCACGCTAATTTGATCGAGTATCAGGAACACTTACATGATCGCTTGCCTGCGGCTGTTCACTGCCCTCTGCCTCGCTGCCTTGTTGGCCGCGTGTGCCAGCTCCCCTTCCTCCAGCCTTGGCGAACTTCCACGGACTCCGGACGCCAGCATCGAGCAACTGCTCGAACAGGCTGCCCAGGCTAAAACCCCGGAACAAGCCGCGCTGCTGCGCCTGAGCGCGGCGGACCAGGCTTACCGCCAAGGCAATGCCGGCCAGTCCGCGCAAATCCTGCAACAAGTGCCGGTGGAGCAACTCAAGCCAGGCCAGCAGATTTTCGCCAATACGCTGTCCGCCGAACTGGCCATGACGCGCAATCAGCCGAAAGCTGCGCTGACCGCCCTGAGCCATCCAAGCTTCCAGAAGCTCGGGGAAATGCCGGAAGAGCAGCAAGTGCGCACTTGCACTGTTCACGCCCGCGCCCTTGAAGCCGACGGCCAGACACTGGCCGCTGCCCGCGAACGTGTGTTCATCGCACCGATGCTGGAAGGCGAAGCGGCGAGCAAGAATCACGAAGCGATCTGGACCCTGATCGCTTCGCTGCCAACCGATCAATTGCAACCGAACAACACCGACGATCTCGGCGGTTGGATGGCACTGGCGCAAGCGGTGAAAACCGCAGGCACGCTGGAACAGCAACAAGCCGCGATCGACAACTGGCGTGCACAGAATCCAAAGCACCCGGCGGCGATCAACCTGCCGCTGCCGCTGACCAAGCTCAAGGAACTGGCCAGCCAGCCACTGAGCAAAATCGCCCTGCTGCTGCCACAGGACGGCCAGTTGGCGTCGGTCGGCAAAGCGCTGCGTGAAGGCTTCATGGCCGCGCATTATCAGGCGCAACAGGCCGGCCAGAACCCACCTGCCATCGAGTTCTACGACAGCTCGAAGCTGACCTCGATGGACGAGTTCTATCGCAAGGCTCAGGCTGACGGCGTGCAACTGGTAGTCGGCCCGCTGGAAAAACCACTGGTCAAGCAACTGAGCACTCGCCCGCAACTGCCAATCACCACCCTGGCGCTGAACTACAGCGAAGGCGAGCAAGGCCCGGCGCAGTTGTTCCAGTTCGGTCTGGCGGCTGAAGACGAAGCTCGCGAAGTTTCCCGTCGCGCTCGTGCCGACGGCCTGCATCGCGCCGCGATCATGGTGCCGAAGGGCGAATGGGGCGATCGCGTCCTGCGTGCCTTCAGCCAGGACTGGCAAGCCAATGGCGGCAGTATCGTTGCCACCGAGCGTGTCGATCAGCCGGTGCAACTGGCCCAGCAGATCGCCGACATGTTCCAGCTGCGTCAGAGCGAAGCTCGCGCCAAGAGCCTGCAGAATGTTGCCGGCACCAATGTCGCCGCGCAGCCTTCGCGTCGCCAGGACATCGAATTCATCTTCTTGGCCGCGACACCGCAACAGGCCCAGCAGATCAAGCCGACCCTGAATTTCCAGTACGCCGGTGACGTGCCGGTCTACGCGACTTCCCACGTGTACAGCGCCAGCGGCGACGTCAACCAGTACAACGACATGAACGGCATTCGCTTCTGCGAAACCCCATGGCTGCTGGAAACCAGCGATCCGCTGCGCCAGCAAGTGGCTGCGCAATGGCCGCAAGCCAATGGCAGCCTCGGTCGCCTGTACGCCATGGGCGCCGACGCCTATCGCCTGGCACCGCGCCTGGGCCAACTCAAGGCCCTGCCGGACAGCCGCATCGAAGGTCAGTCGGGCAGCCTCGGCATGACCCAGACCCAGCGCGTAGTGCGCCAGTTGCCATGGGCACAGTTCGTCAGCGGTCAGGTGCAGCGCCTGCCGGACACACCGCGCTGATGCCCGACAGGTCACGCTCGCAAAGCGGCAAGGATGCCGAGCGCCAGGCGCTCGAACATCTGCAACAACAAGGTCTGCGCCTGTTGGCGCAGAACTGGTTATGCAAACGCGGCGAGCTTGATCTGGTCATGCTTGATGGCGATACAGTAGTATTCGTTGAAGTTCGCTACAGAAAAAACACTCAATGGGGTGGCGCGCTCGCCAGTATCGACGAGCGCAAGCAGCAGAAACTGATCTTTGCAGCACAGTATTTTCTTCAGCGCGAGTCGCGTTGGGCCAATTCCCCCTGCCGCTTCGATGTGGTGGCGATCGACAGCCACCCGAATCAGCTGAACTGGTTGCAGAATGCTTTCGACAGTTGATCGCCTGCACCCTGCCCTGTTTTCGTCCGACACATTTTGCTCTTTGCTTTGCCGGCTGCACATTCACGTGCCGAACAGCCGCGCCACTTAAGGTCACACAGATGGACATGCAATCCCGAATTCGCCAGCTTTTCCAGGCCAGTATCGACACCAAGCAACAGGCGATGGACGTACTTGCACCGCACATCGAGCAAGCCAGCCAGATCATGGTCAACGCCCTGCTCAACGAAGGCAAAATGCTCTCGTGCGGCAACGGTGGCTCGGCCGGCGATGCCCAGCATTTTTCTTCGGAGCTGCTCAACCGCTTCGAGCGCGAGCGTCCGAGCCTGCCGGCGATTGCGCTGACTACCGACACTTCGACGATCACTTCGATCGCCAACGATTACAGCTACAACGAAGTGTTCTCCAAGCAGATCCGCGCGCTCGGCCAGCCGGGCGATGTGTTGCTGGCGATTTCGACCAGCGGCAACTCGGCGAACATTATTCAAGCGATCCAGGCCGCACATGATCGCGAAATGATTGTCGTAGCTTTGACCGGACGCG
>NZ_RCOA01000120.1:0-4433 GCF_004307585.1 Pseudomonas sp. Sample_20
GGGTGGAGAGGTTGGGGGAGGGGATGGTATTGCCTAGGTGGGTGAGGCCGTGAATTGAAGAGGAGGTCTCCATTTTTTTTGTGTCTCAGTCGGTTCGTGCCTGGGCTGGTGTATCGGTTCTGGTCCTTTCGGACAAAAAAGAGAGCGGACAAGGAATTTGCATTTTCTTCAGGCCAATTGAGCCACGCCCATCTCAAACAATCCAGAACCGCTGGATCCATATATGTGTTGGTCGGTTTCTCTTGAAGACGATGCCCCCAAGGAGCGGCTCCTTTTAAAATCTCAGCAGTCTATGAACCTTTTGGGGTCACTGAAAAAGTGACTGAAAACTCTGTCGTGCGAGCTTTTAGCTCGATTGCAGCGTAAGCCAATGGATGCCAAATCGTCATATAATTGGCGCCATATTTTAATTAAGACATTTTTTTGACTTGTCCTCTTGAAAGGCCATTTGCCATCCCCATATCTATCTTGTGGTGATGCAGTGCTAACTTTCATAAGGATAAAAAGAATGACAGCTCCTCAAATGATTGACCGCTTCAAGGGGGCGGATGGTCGTGCCCTGCTAGTAGAAGTGCTTCAGGAACAACGATTAATTTTGGGTAAAGAAGATCTAGCCGCCCGTCTTGCGGAGGTCGGTGAATTGGTCGAGTTTCAAAGTGGTTTTCAGTTCATCACGCAAGGTGATCGCGATACAGAGGTCTACTTCATCATCACTGGCTCAGTTGAGGTGAGAGTTCATGATCGGGCAATTGCGGTACGTGGGCCGCAGGATCATGTGGGGGAGATGTCCGCACTGGTTCCTACAGCGACACGTTCTGCAACGGTAATCGCTACTGAACCCACACTAGTATTGAAAGTGACAGCTACTGATTTCAAAACTGTCGCAGATAATCACCCTTCGGTGTGGCGCCATGTGACCAAACAGCTCGTTGAGCGGCTGACTCAGCGTAACCAACATGTACGCCCCTCTCATGAAGCAGCTCTCGTGTTCATCATTTGCTCGACTGAAGCCCTTCCGGTAGCGCGCGAGATTGAAAACCACTTTGCCCACGACAAGTTCTTCGTGAAAATTTGGACAGAGGGTACGTTCAGGGCATCTCAATATGCTCTCGAGAGTCTTGAGGATCAGCTTGATGAAAGCGATTTCGCAATCGCGATCGTCACACCTGATGACCTGGTTGAAAGCCGCGACGAGAGTCAGTTTGCACCGCGTGACAACGTCATTTTCGAGCTGGGCATGTTTGTAGGCAGGCTCGGTCGCAGTCGTTCCTTCCTTGTCGAGCCTCGGGGCGATGAGGTCCGACTTCCATCAGACCTCAAAGGCATCACCACTATTGGCTACTCAACACGGAAGGCACAGGATCTCAGTTCACGCCTTGGCCCGGCTTGCAATCAGATGCGTGAGATCTTCAATGAGCTAGGCCCGAAGTGATTTCCAAGGACCTTACTTACACCGCTTGCATTGAGGGGCGCCTGTTGCGTCCCCGTTCGGGAGAGGATTATGAGCAAAAACTGGAATCATGAGCGGGCGCTTCAGCACATCAACAAGAAGCTGAACGACGTTGAGAGTGTCACCATCAAGAACTACATCCGCGACATGTCGTTGGAGTCTATCCCAACGAACGTTGCATATCGGGTTGATGGTGTTCACCTTTACGCAGATATCCAAAATTTAACTGACATGCTGAACATCACGGCAGTCGAAGGTACAGACTGCCATAAGCGCACGTTGCGTTTTCTGGATCAGCACTACCGTGCGGTGAAACGTATATTGGATCGTGTTGATGGTCGCCGTGTGGACTTTCACAGCCAGCGGCTGCACGCACTGTTCACAAAACCCTATAACAGTGAGGCGAGTGCCGAGCAAAAACGGGTGCAGCGTGCGGTGGCCACCGCACAACTTATCGTCGATGTATTAGCTGAGACTGGGGACGATGACCAGCAAATTCCGGCAGCGAAGGTGCGCATTGGTATCGATAGCGGCTTGGCTCTGGCTGTCAATAACGGCCGCAATGGTTACCGTGAGCCATTGTTCTTGGGAGATCCAGCGAATCATGCGGCTAAGCTAGCAAGTAACAATTCCACTCGCGGTATCTATCTCACCAATGCTGCTCGAATAGCTATCGATCTCGATGAGAAGGATTTTCCCGAAAAGTCGCCCCTCACAAAAGAGGAGGTGAAAGTTTGCCAAGACGCGGCGAAGCTCGATGTGACTACGGAGGAAATCATCGAAGAGTGGCGTGAAGATCTGAGTAACAATCCCATCGGTAACTTTCAGTTCTCTCGCCAGACACCGCCGCTTAGCGACATGGATATCTTGGCCCTGACGCCAGCCAACTCTAAGCGTCAGGAGATGATTAGCCTGTACGCGGATATCGACGGTTTCACGTCTTACGTTGCCGATAATATCGACGAAAACGCTGAAGATGTGGTTCGAACGCTGCATGTGCTTCGTGCGGAAATGGAGCGGGTAGTCACCTCTGATTTCAAAGGGCGTCGAGTGCGATTTATTGGCGACTGTATCCAAGCCCTCACCTGCGATGGGACGGCACAAAATACTGACGAAGAAAAGTCGGTTTCGGATGCGACTCGCCTCGCAGGCGCACTGCGCAGCAGTTTCAATCTTTCTATTGAAAGACTGAAGGAGTCGGGTTACGAAACAGGCAGTCTCGGCTTGGCAATTGGTTTTGATTTGGGTCCTATTGCTGTGACTCGCCTAGGTCGCAAGGGGGATCGTGTCCGTTGTGCGATCGGTCGGAAAGTTGTGGAGTCTGAGAGCCGCCAGTGTGCCTGTAAAGGGGATGAAAGTGCCATCGGCCAAGCCGCATATGACGCGGCTTCTGCGGCGGTACAGAAGTTGTTCGGTGCTCGGAAGAAAGTAGCAAATCTCAATTATGTGGAGGCTACTGAGGCTTTGGCTGACGACGGAGATGATTCGGCGAAGCAGGCACGCGCTGCTGCTTATACTGGAACTCCATCAATCATCAAGTCAGATGAGCGAGTGATCGAACCGTATATGGCTCTTGTTATTGGCGAAAGGGACTCGCGTTGAGCGAGGCTCTAATCTTACTGACACAAATCGCTCCCGATTTCGGGGGCATTTGTGTTCAATCTAGGGATAAAGTAGGCGACTTAAGCCTGCCGATTCGACTTGTCGATGGGAGGACGATTCCTTACAGCTTAGAGCTCTGGGACTATGACGGAGTAGTTTCTGTGCGCGAGAAAATTGCCGATCATCTACCAGCATTTTGTCCCGAGCGGCACATTAATTCTGACGGTACCTTCTGCCTAAGCTATTCACCGGTCCAGTCACTGAAGATTGAGGACGAGGATAGCGCTCGCGTATGGATGGAGACTCTCTACAAGTTTCTGAAGCTCCAAGAGCGTGCTAGGTTGCAGCGTAAATGGCCTAACGACAAGGCATGGGCACATGGTGGCGCAGCTCACCATCAGTTACGAGCTCAGGCTGCGGCCAGCGTACTGGGGGATAGAGTTGTAAGCGCGCTTTCATCTCACCAGCTTTCGGTCAAACGGCGTCATTCAAAGGGCCGTGCGGTCTTGGAGTTGATCTATCAGGGTGCTTGTTTATACCGTGTGTGGGAGGCAACAAAAAAGGTCGTCAATCAGAGAAGGCGGTGCTTTTGCAGCAGTTCTGGCAAGCAACGTCTTAAGTCGCTTCGAAAATGTGCTAATCACGGTGCGCAAGCAGCCGAGTTGGTGTTTGCGCTACAAGATTGGGAACGAGAAGAAAACCACTACTGGGAGATCATGCGTGGGAAGGGTTGCTGTCAGACTTGCGATGCCTGTCCGCTTGCAAAGACTGGTTAAAAAGCTCAAATGGGAGCTTTTATAAAATCTGAATAATTCATCTGCATTTTTTGAATACTGCCCCGGAGTAGGAGCGGAGTTAGTTTACGTCATCAGATCTATTGCCCAATCGTTTTCCGCCACCGATACCGCAAGAATGAAAAAAGTTTTTTATCGCAGTGATCCTCGCCGTTGTCTCTAGACCTCCGCCATTTTCTCTCGTCTGTTTAGGCAGGGGACGGATATGTCCCGGGGTCGGAGACGAATGAGGTCCAGATAAACCCAATGTTTAAAAAGAAATCTCCAGTCACGCTCCTGGGCTACACATCCTTGCGCCTTTGCCTACAGCTGCGCCAGAATCCGCCGGCTTGTGCGCCTTGAGGGCGGGTTCTATTGTGGTCGGGTCGCTGACGAATCAGCGATCGGGTTTGGTAGCCCGGCTTAGACTTGGCGCATAGCGTCACCGGATACAGTCCTTTTGGGGCTGTTGCTTTATGGTGGCCATGCGCAGGGCGTCTTCGGGCGCGCCGGTTTTCCAAGTCACCGGTCTACCAACCTTCGTATGGCCACCACCCCTTCGTTTGGTAGCGAAAAGATGATGGCTCCTTTTCTATGATTTGGAGATT
>NZ_RCOA01000123.1:0-115035 GCF_004307585.1 Pseudomonas sp. Sample_20
AAGCACATGATTCACCGGTTTCCCGTTTCACCCTGTGAAGGGCACCCGTAACAAGGTGGGCAGGAGAACATGGGTTTGGGTTTTTAGTCAATTTCCCGGGAGTTTTCGGTGCTGCGGTGGAGGTATTTTTCTGATGTTTTTGTGTGTATATCCGTTGCTGTGGGTGTTGCTGATTACGGTTTCGCCCTTACGGCGAGGCACTTTTTCCAAACGCCGAAAAAGTACCCAAAAAGGCTTGCTCCTACGTTCGGCCCTCGCAGGCTCGGGTTCCTTCGCTGCGGGACTGATCCGGGCGCAGCGGCTACGGTTTGCTTCGCTGCACCTCCTTCCGCTGTGTACGACTGCGTCGTACGGTCGCTGCGCTCCCACGCCCGGATCAATCCCTCCGCTCAGCCTTCCGACGTCGCCGGTGGATCAAGATCAAAAGCACTCGAGCTAACGCTCATTGTTGAGTGGTGAAAAGCGTGTGGTCTGCTTTGGATCTGTGTTGGATTCGCCCCTCATCGGAACGCCGCCCGCCCAGCCCTCTCCCGAGGGAGAGGGAGCCGATTTGCGGGCTTTTCAGAATCTGCATCCGACTCGATATCGCAAGTCGGCGTATTTCGCCTAAACACCTCGGTCAGTCCCCTCTCCCTCGGGGAGAGGGCTAGGGTGAGGGGCTCTAGATCTGGCTTTTGCTTTGGCTTTGATCTTTTGCCCCTTCAGCAGGCTGCGCCCGGATCGGTCCCGTAACGAAGGTACCCCGAGCTCCAGCGAGCGGGCCGTACGCCGGGGCAAAGCCTTTTGGTTCCTTTTTGCTGTGCCGGCACTCCGGCGTTTGAAAAAGGGACTCGCTGTAAGAGCAAAACCTTAAGAAGCCGTTACCGCAGCAACGGATATACCCCCAGTTTCAGACTCACCGAGCATTGACCCACGACGGACCCATGCGTAGCCTTGCGCTTTCGAGGTTCTTCGGCACTCGCCGAAGCTAAGAAGGGAACGCGGTCAAAGCCGCGGCTGCCCCCGCAACTGTGAACGGTGATGTTCGTTGCCACGCCACTGCCAGCTCAACCGATGAGCCAGCGGGAAGGCGCAATGGACGCCAGGCCCAGCGCCTGAACGCCGTCAGCCAGGAGACCTGCCTCGTCACAGATTCTCACTACAACCGGGCGGGGTGATCCGGTGGCGAATGCTTCCGGCGTGCATGCGCGCTGCCGGTTCTCGTCCCGTATGCCCGCCGCTTGCCAAAGGGCATACCGATGAAAACACTGGCCAAACTCCCCGTCACCATCGTCACCGGTTTCCTCGGTTCGGGCAAAACCACGCTGCTGCGGCACATGCTCGATAACGCTCAGGGCCGGCGCATCGCGGTGATCGTCAACGAGTTTGGCGAGCTGGGCATCGACGGTGAAATCCTCAAGCAATGCACCATCGGCTGCACCGAAGAAGAGGCCAGCGGCCGCGTTTATGAGCTGGCCAACGGCTGCCTGTGCTGCACGGTGCAGGAAGAATTCTTCCCGGTAATGCGCGAACTGGTCGCCCGTCGAGGTGACCTCGATCACATTCTCATCGAAACCTCCGGCCTGGCCCTGCCAAAACCGCTGGTGCAAGCCTTCCAGTGGCCGGAAATCCGTAGCGCTTGCACCGTTGACGCGGTGATCACCGTGGTCGACAGCCCGGCCGTCGCTGCTGGCACCTTCGCAGCGTTCCCGGATCAAGTTGATGCCCAGCGCAAACTTGATCCGAACCTTGATCACGAGTCGCCGCTGCACGAATTGTTCGCCGATCAACTGGCCAGTGCTGACCTGGTCATCCTCAACAAGGCCGACCAGACCAGCGCGGAAGATCTGGCTCGGGTGCGCGCTGAAGTCGCCGAAGAGCTGCCGCCAGCGGTAAAAATCATCGAAGCCAGCAATGGCCGCCTGCCGCTCGACGTGTTGATCGGCCTCGGTGCCGGCTCCGAGGAACACATCGACAGCCGCCACAGTCACCACGATCACCATCACGACGGTGATGACGACGACCACGATCACGACGCCTTCGATTCGATCTCCATCGAACTGCCGCAAGCCGACGAAAGCCTGCTGCTCGATGCGCTGACGCAACTCGTGGTGCAACACGGCATTCTGCGCGTGAAAGGCTTCGCGGCGATTCCGAACAAGCCGATGCGCCTGTTGATCCAGGGTGTGGGCACGCGTTTCGACAAGCATTTCGACCGTCAGTGGGGCGCCGAAGAAGCGCGCGTCACGCGTCTGGTGCTGATCGGTCAGGAACTCGATGCCGCACAACTCGAAGCGCAATTGCGCGCTGCGCTCAGCGTTTAAGCCATGCACCTGCTCAGGACCCAGCCCGGCGGATTCGTCTCGGACGACAACATTGCCGACCTCGGACAAACCCCCGCCGAGCTGGTGATCCTGTGCAGCGGCGATTCCAGCCTGGCGCTGCTTGCCGAGGCTGCGCAACAATTGCCCGATGACTATCCGAGCCTGCGTCTGGCCAACCCGATGCAGGTGCAGAATCATGCCTCGGTCGATCTGTATGTCGACGAAGTGCTGCGCCACGCCAAGGTCATTCTGATCTCACTGCACGGCGGCATCGCCTATTGGCGCTACGGTGTCGAGCGGCTGGTCGAGTTGTCCGAACGCGGCGGGCAACTGATTCTGGTGCCCGGCGACGACCGCCCGGACCCCGAGCTCAGTGACTTGAGCACGGTCAGCGCCGAAGTACGCGATCGACTCTGGCAATTTCTGCGTCAGGGCGGCATGGGCAATGCGCTGGATTTCTTCCGTTGCCTGGGCAACCAATGGTTCGCCCGCGATTACCCGTGGAACGAGCCGCAAACCCTGCCGCGCACGGCGATTTATCACCCACAGAAAAACAGCGCTGCCCTGAGCGACTGGCAAGCCGAATGGCTGCCCGGTCAACCGGTGGCGGCGCTGTTGTTTTATCGCTCGCATTTGCAGGCGGCGAACACCGCGTTCATCGATGTGTTCTGTCAGCGTTTGCAGGCAGCCGGGCTCAATCCGCTGCCGATCGCGGTGGCCAGTCTGAAAGAACCCGGTTGTCTGTCGGTTGTCGAGGATTGGCTGGATGAAGTCGAGGCGGGGGTGATTCTCAACACCACCGGTTTTGCCCAATCGAGCCCCGAAGCACCGCATCTGCGCCCGTTTCGCCGCAACATCCCGGTGATTCAAGCGATCTGCGCCCAGGACAATGAGCCCGGCTGGCGCGACAGCGAACAGGGCCTTGGGCCGCGCGATCTGGCGATGCACATTGCTTTGCCGGAGCTTGACGGGCGCATCATCAGCCGACCGATCAGCTTCAAGGATCTGGCGTGGCGCAGCGAGCGCAGTCAGTCCGATGTGGTCTGCTATCGCGCCCAGCCCGAACGCATGGATTTCGTCGCCGAACTGGCGCGGCGCTGGGTTGCTTTGGCACACGTGCCGAACGGCGAAAAACGCATCGCGTTGATCCTCGCCAACTACCCGACCCGCGACGGCCGCATCGGCAATGGCGTCGGCCTCGATACGCCGGCGGCGGCGCTGAATATCCTCCGCGCATTGCGTGCCGAAGGTTATCCGATCACGGCCGAGTTGCCCGACAGCGGCACCGAACTGATCCAGCAACTGCTCGGCGGCGTCAGCAACGACCTCGATAGTCTCGACTTGCGCCCGTGCCAGCAGAGCCTGGCGATGGACGATTACCTGGCAATGTTCAATGCGTTGCCGGAGGCGAATCGTGTCGCGGTGCAAGAGCGTTGGGGATCGCCGCAAAACGATCCGATGTGTCGCGACGGCCGGCTGATGATCGCCGGTCTGCGTTTCGGTCTGACTTTTGTCGGCATCCAGCCTGCACGCGGTTATCAGGTCGATCCGAGCGCGGTGTACCACGACCCGGATCTGGTTCCGCCGCACGGCTATCTGGCGTTCTATTTCTGGTTGCGCAACACCTACGGTGCCCACGGCGTGATCCACGTCGGCAAGCATGGCAATCTCGAATGGCTGCCGGGCAAGGGCGTTGGGCTATCGGAAAACTGCTGGCCGGATGCGTTGCTCGGCCCGCTGCCAAATATCTATCCGTTTATCGTCAACGATCCGGGCGAGGGCGCCCAGGCCAAACGGCGCACGCAGGCGGTGATCATCGACCACTTGATGCCACCGCTGACCCGCGCCGAAACCTACGGGCCGCTGCGCAATCTGGAGCTGCTCGCCGACGAGTATTACGAGGCGCAACTGCTTGATCCGCGCCGCGCCCGCGAGTTGCAACGCGACATTCTGCAACTGGTGCGGGACACGCAAATCGACCGGGAACTGCAACTGGATGCTGCGCTGGACAGCGATGCCGATGCGGCGATCTGGTTGCCGCGTCTGGACACTTATCTGTGCGACCTGAAGGAATCGCAGATTCGCGACGGGTTGCACATTTTTGGCGAATCGCCGAGCGGGCGCTTGCGTATCGATACCTTGCTGGCGTTGCTGCGCATCCCGCGCGGTGACGGCAAAGGCTCGCAGTCGAGTCTGCTGCGAGCACTGGCCAAAGCGTTTGATCTCGGTTTTGATCCGCTGGATTGCGCCTTGGCCGATCCTTGGAACGGCCCGCGTCCGCCCGAGTTGCAGACCTTCAGCGAAGAAGTCTGGCGCACCGCCGGCGACACCCGCGAACGCCTCGAATTGTTTGCCGCAGACCTGATCTCCCAAACACTGAATGTCCCCTGTGCGAGCGAGCATGCTCGCGAAAGCGGTGCGTCAGGTAAATCATTGTTGAATGACACACCGAGTTCGCGAGCAGGCTCGCTCCCACAAGGGTCGGGGTGGGCGGAGGTTAATTCGATACTCGAGCATCTGCGCGAAGTCGTCGCCCCACGGCTCGACGCTTGTGGCCCGGCCGAAATGCGCGGTCTGCTTGACGCCCTCAGCGGTCGTTTCGTCCCCGCCGGCCCCAGCGGTGCTCCGAGCCGTGGCCGTCTCGACGTGCTGCCCACCGGGCGCAACTTCTATTCGGTGGACGTGCGCAATCTGCCGACCACCACCGCGTGGCGCATCGGATTCCAGTCGGCGACGCTTATCCTTGAACGACACTTGCAGGATCACGGCGATCACTTGCGCCAGCTCGGCCTGTCGGTCTGGGGCACCGCAACCATGCGCACCGGCGGCGACGACATCGCTCAGGCCATGGCGTTGATGGGCGTGCGTCCGGTCTGGGCCACGGGCAGTCAGCGCGTGGATGATTTCGAGATTCTGCCGCTGAGTCTGCTCGATCGTCCCCGGGTCGACGTGACGCTGCGGGTTTCGGGCTTTTTCCGTGATGCGTTTGCCAATCTCATCCGCCTGTTCGACGCCGCCGTGCAAGCGGTGGCCGCGCTGGATGAGCCGGATGACTTGAACCCATTGGCCGCCAAGGTGCGCGCCGAACGCCAGGCGCTGTTGCAGTCGGGCGTCGATGAAGATACCGCGCTGCGTCAGGCCGGGTGGCGCATCTTCGGCGCAAAACCGGGAGCTTACGGCGCCGGGGTGCAAGGCGCCATCGATGGGCGTCTGTGGCAGACCCGCGAAGACCTTGCCGAGGTTTACCTGAACTGGGGCGCCTACGCTTACGGCGGCGCCGACGAGGGCACGGCTGCCCGCGAGCAGTTCAGCCAGCGTCTGAGCCAAGTCCAGGCAGTTCTGCAGAACCAGGACAACCGCGAGCATGACTTGCTCGATTCCAACGATTACTACCAGTTCCAGGGCGGCATGCTCGCGGCGGTGGAGACGCTGCGCGGCGAAGCGGCGGCCAGTTATCACGGTGATCACAGCCAGCCGGATCTGCCGAAGATTCGTACCCTGAAGGAAGAGTTGAACCGTGTGGTGCGCTCGCGCGCGGCGAATCCGAAGTGGATCGACGGGGTCAAGCGTCACGGCTACAAAGGCGCGTTCGAACTGGCGGCGACGGTTGATAATCTGTTCGCTTTCGATGCGACCACGCAGTTGATCGATGACCATCAGTACGCGTTGCTGGCGGAGGCATATTTGCTCGATCCGGCGACCCGGGATTTTGTTCGTGAACATAATCCGCATGCTCTGCGCGACATGACCGAACGCATGCTCGAAGCGCAGCAGCGCGGGATGTGGCAGGAGCCTGGGGCTTATAAAGAGGCGCTGGAGAATTTGCTGTTGGATATCGAGGAAGATATGTAGCCGCTAAAAAGCTACCCTCACCCCAGCCCTCTCCCGGAGGGAGAGGGAGCCGATCTCTAGCGCTGTCGAAATTTGCGTCGACCCGATGCATCACGTCGACAGAACTCGAGAGGCCATCACGGTCTGTTCCCTCTCCCTCTGGGAGAGGGCTAGGGTGAGGGCAACAACTGACACACCACACCGTCACGACCATCCACGACCACGAAAGAGCAACCCATGACCGACACCCCGCATTTCCCACTCTCCGCCGTGGTCGGCGCCGATGACTTGAAGCTCGCCCTGTGCCTGACCGCCATCGACCCGAAAATCGGCGGCGTACTCATCGAAGGTCCGCGCGGCATGGCCAAGTCGACCCTGGCCCGGGGCCTGGCGGACCTGCTCGCCAGCGGCCAATTCGTCACGTTGCCATTGGGCGCAACTGAAGAGCGGCTGGTCGGCACCCTCGATCTCGATGCTGCCCTCAGCGACGGTCGCGCGCAGTTTTCGCCCGGTGTTCTGGCCAAGGCTGACGGTGGCGTGCTCTATGTCGATGAGGTCAATCTGCTGCCCGATCACTTGGTCGATCTGCTGCTCGATGTCGCCGCCAGCGGTATCAACCTGATCGAGCGCGACGGCATCTCCCATCGACATTCGGCCAAATTCGTCCTGATCGGCACCATGAACCCGGAAGAGGGCGAACTGCGGCCGCAACTGCTTGACCGCTTCGGCTTGAACGTTGCCCTCAGCGGCCACACCGCGCCCGCCGAACGCGGACAGATCATTCGCCGGCGGCTGGATTTCGACAGCGATCCACAAGGGTTCTGCGCGCAGTGGGCGAGCGAGCAACACATCCTGCGTTCGCGCTGTGAAAGCGCCCGCGAGCGTTTGGCAGCCATCCCGCTGGATGACGCGGCATTGGCGTTGATTACCGAGCGTTGTTTCGCTGCTGGCGTCGATGGCTTGCGTGCCGATCTGGTCTGGTTGCGCGCGGCCCGCGCCCATGCCGCGTGGCGTGGGGCGGATGCGATTGCTGAAGAGGACATCAACGCGGTGGCCGAATTTGCCCTGCGCCATCGCCGTCGCGAGCAGCCCTTGGCCGGCGCGGAGCCACAAGCGCAATCTCCGTCAGGCGCAGACAGCAAAACCGGTGAAGGGCAGGGCCAGTGGGGCGAGATGCCGGCAACGGCGCAAGCCACCGGTGCCCGCCGCGAAGTTCCGAGCTGGCCGCCGCAGGCAAAAAAGCCCTAGGCATTCGCCCCCGATCCGACGCGGGGGCGAATGCCAGACCCCGTGCCGGACAACTCGACAATGGCCGCCAAGGCCGACGCCAGAGCGCCAGCAGCGGTTCGGTGAACTGGCCGGGCACGCTGCTCAATGGCCGGCCTCAGCGCCGCGCCGATCTGCTGTTTCAACAGCGCACCCGCTCGCCCCATGAAATTTGGCTGGTGATCGTCGACGCGTCGGCCTCGACCCGTCGCCATCAGGCCTTGAGCGATGCCAAGGGCCTGCTCGCGCAGCTGTTCGACGATGCTTACCGCCAGCGGGCGCGGCTGGCGTTGCTGACCGCCAGTGGTTCTGCGCCGAAATGGCAGGTGCAAGGCTTGAAGGCCTCAAGCGGCCTGAGCGTCTGGCTCGACGGTCTGGGCGCCGGTGGCGGCACGCCGTTGCTCGCGGCACTGGCGCAGGCGCAGCAATGGCTGACGCTGCGACGCAAGCGTTTTCCTGCCGAACAGCAACGCTGCCTGATCGTGACCGATGGTCGCGTGAAAGAACTGTCGGCGTTGCCAGTGCTGGCGTGCCCCGGATTGCTGATCGACATCGAGCGCGGGCCGATTCGACTGGGCCGGGCGAAGGATCTGGCGACCGCGCTGCAAGCGCAGTATCAGCATATCGATGAGCTGGATTTGCGCTGAAATCCGCCGCACCGCTCGCACCCTGTGGGAGCGAGCCTGCTCGCGAAGGCTTCTTCAGCAACGCTGAAAATCTTCGGTTACATTGATTCGTACAGATTTTGAAATGATTTGCCGCTGTAGAACAGGCCGGTCGACGCTGTACGCTCGAAGGCCATTTTTCATTCAGGATCTACATGAACACCCTCTCGGAGCCTCCCAGTCAGCACTCTCCAGCACGCCTTCGCGCGGTCTTGATCCTTTCGCAGCATCCCGTCTTCCGACTTCCGACTATGGTTGATAACGCGGCTCTTGAGCTTTCGCGTTGCACTTCGCCGTGTCCGGCCGCCTGAATTCACTGAAGAGAGATCGAGACGTTTTATGGAATGGTTAGCGGATCCCACAGCCTGGTTAGGCCTGTTGACTCTGATCGTGCTGGAACTGGTACTGGGTATCGACAACCTGGTGTTCATCGCAATTCTTGCCGACAAACTGCCGCCGCATCAGCGCGATCGTGCGCGGATCATCGGTCTGTCCCTGGCGTTGATCATGCGCCTGGGCCTGTTGGCGAGCATTTCCTGGCTGGTTACGCTCACACAGCCGTTGTTCGAGGTGTTCGACAAGAGCTTCTCCGGGCGTGATCTGATCATGCTGTTCGGTGGCGTGTTCCTGTTGTTCAAGGCGACGATGGAGTTGCATGAACGGCTCGAAGGCCATGTCGGCGAGCGCTCGACCAACACAACCTACGCGCTGTTCTGGCCGATCGTGGCGCAGATCGTGGTGCTCGACGCGGTGTTCTCCCTCGATGCGGTGATTACCGCTGTGGGCATGGTCGATGAACTGGCGGTGATGATGATCGCCGTGATCATTTCCATCGGCCTGATGATCGTCGCCAGCAAGCCGCTGACCCGCTTCGTCAACGCGCATCCGACCGTGATCATGCTGTGTCTGGGCTTCCTGATGATGATCGGTTTTGCCCTGACCGCAGAAGGTCTGGGCTTCCATATCCCGAAAGGTTACCTGTACGCCGCCATCGGTTTCTCGATCCTCATCGAAGTCTTCAACCAGATCGCCCGGGCTCGGCGCAAACGTTCGATGCAGGGCGTGCGCCCGATGCGCGAGCGCACAGCCCATGCGGTGATGCGTCTGCTCGGTGGCCGCAAGCTGGCGGCGGAGGAGGTTGGTGAGGAAATCTCCGACCTGCTGGACAACGGTGAAGCGCCGGTGGCCGAGCTGTTCGACCGTCGTGAGCGGGTGATGATCAGCGGCGTGCTGCAACTGGCGGAGCGGCCGATTCGCAACCTGATGACGGTGCGCGCCGACGTTGACCTGATTGATCTTGCCGATGACGCCGAAACCATTCGCACGAAGTTGATGCATTCGTCGTATTCACGCTTGCCGCTGATTCGCGATGGCGCGGTGGACGAGCCGCTTGGCTTCGTACACAAGAAGGAATTGCTCAAGGAGTATCTGGCCGGCAACGAGCCGAACCTGGAGCATCTGGCACGCAAGACCGTCAATCTGCTCGACAGTTACTCGATCCTCAATGCCCTGGAGCAAATGCGCGCGGCATCGACGCACATCGCCTTCGTGGTCAATGAGTTTGGCGATTTCGTCGGCGTATTGACCATGACCGACATCCTCGAATCGATCGCAGGTGAGTTGCCCGATGCCAGCGAAATCGAAGGCCCTGACGTGGTCGAAGAGCGCGGCGGGTTTCTGGTCAGCGGCGCGCTGCCCTTGGCTCGCGTTCGCCAGCGTACCGGCTTCGATGCCGAGCCGACCGAGGATTATCAGACCATGGCCGGGTTGGTCATGAGTCTGCTGGATCGGTTGCCGATGACCGGCGATCGACTGGAATACGAGGGCTGGCAACTGACCGTCAAAGTGGTAGAAGAACGGCGGGTGACGCGGGTATTGCTGGAGCGTGAGGTGGCTTGAGCATTCGTGGAATGGCGCAGCGGTCGCTGCGCTTGTTACTGATGAAACGTAAAGCGGTCCTTGCCCGTATGCTTTGATTCGTACAACGCCGCATCCGCTTTGATCAGCGCCTGATTCAACGAGTCACCCTCAGCCACCCGGGTAATGCCGATGCTGATGGTGACCGGGTGCCGGGTGGGGTGTTCACGCACTGACTGGCACAGTTGCGTGGCAAGGCTTTCAACATCCTCGTGCCGCACTCCCGCCAGATAGATCGCGAACTCCTCACCGCCCATACGCGCGTAGTCAAACGAAATCATCACTGCCTTGATATCGGCTGCGACGCGAATGAGCACCTCATCACCGATGTCATGCCCGTAGGTGTCGTTGACCTTCTTGAAGTTGTCGATGTCGATCATCATCAGGTAATGATCGCGCTCGCGCGGGCTTGCCAGCAGCCGTTGCCCTGCGTGGGTCATGAACGAGCGTCGGTTGGGAATCTGCGTCAGCGGGTCGTTATAGGCCTGATCCAGCAGCAGCCGCGACATCAGGTAGTTGTTCAGCTTGGCCTCACGAAATTTCAAAAAGGTGTACACCGTGAGCGCGCAGAGGAACACGCTGTAGCAGGCAGTCAGGACGCCGCGCAGTTCAGTGATTTCGGTAGTGGTGGCGAGAAACGGGTTGAGGATCACCCAGATCACAACTTGTACCGCAAAGAACGCCCAGCGCCGCAGCGGCAGTACTGACACGCTGTACAACATGCTCGCTGCGGCCAGCACCAGCCACAAGCTGTGCGAATCAGGCGCGAGGCCGTCGACGATCATTCGCACACCGACGGTCAATCCCAGGACCAGCAACAGGGTGAGCACATCGAAATGACTGGCTTTGCGCGTAAAGCCGAGTACCACCGTCAACAGCGCGAAACCAGCGAGAAACGCCATCGAGCGCCACGTGAAACCCTGGCCGCCGAGAAAACTGACGATCAGATCAAACAGCAGCCACATGAAAATGCTGACCACATAGATCAACAAGCTGAACGGTTTGAGCCGTTCGAATTCGCGCTGGAGAAACTCTTCCCTCAACTCGTTAGACGCGGTTTCCTTCCACGCTTGCGCTTCAATGGTTTCGAACATGCTTATCCCGCTGTCTGCGCCGATCCTGGCAACCACCCGAACCGGCGGGCGGCGCGCAATGTGTTCGCTCAACAGCAAAGCAGGCAGACAACGGGTTGTCCAATCCCGGTCGGGTTCAGCGCAGAAGCCGGTGGCGCGAACCAGTGACGGTGCGCAACGACTTGAGCGTGCGCCGCAGCCAGGCCAGATCATGGTGAGGTTTGCGTGGCGTTGCGGGAGCCTTTGTCCTGCCGACATGCCGGGCCATATCCTTCGCCAGGGTTTCCTCGGTGCCGATACCTTTGAGCTTTTTCAGCAGCCTGCCGTTTTTATAGAACAGCACTGTTGGCGTGCCCGTGACATTCGGGTGCTTGGGCGATTGGCTGGTGTTGAGCATATAGATGTTGGCGCGCAGTCGGTAAGGCTCGGCAATCTGCCGAAAGACCGGCCCGGCCCATTCGCAGGCGGGGCAGTGATCATTGGCGAAATACAGAATGACCGGACGCCAGGTTTTCAGGGCTTTGCGGTAAACCGGGTCCAGCGCGAAAGTTGTGTTTGTGGCGTTCATCGAAGGGTCCTTTTCAACGAGCGGGTAGGCACCTTGACGTTAAAGGAGCAGGGGCGTCGCGGTCTACTGTCAGAAATTACAGGTGGGCTGCGTAACCACGAGAAGTGCTGTCGTGACGGTGATAGCCGTCGGGAAACGGCAGGGTGGGGATGTCTACAGGCAGGCGCTAAAGCGCTGATACCGGGTCTTGTTCAACTGTCACCCTGATTCGCACCACAACGGCGCGATCTGACCCAAGTTGGGAACGCATTACCCCTTTAATGGCTGTGTCAGGTCTTTCCTTCGTTCTAAGTCGGGCCAAACCCTTTGGTCCACGAACCATATCTTGTTGATTCCAATAGCGTTCAAAGCAGTTACAGATTTCGCGAGATTCCTGTGGCACACTTTCTGCTGTCTATTCCGTAGTAACAAACCGTGTTCCGGTATAGCGGAATAAACACAATTCTGGAGTGCTTGCCATGCATCGCCGTCCTTCGTTGTTCAAAGCGTGTGTTTTTGTTCTTGCAGCTTCTTCGTCGATCATGGGCCTGGCCCAGGCTGCCGACAGCAAGCTCGACAGTGTTCTTGCCCGTGGCAAGTTGATCGTGGGCACTGGCAGCACCAATGCGCCGTGGCACTTTCAGGGCGCGGACGGCAAGTTGCAGGGTTTTGATATCGACATCGCCAGGATGGTGGCCAAAGGGCTGTTCAACGACCCGAGCAAGGTCGAGTTCGTGGTGCAGTCGTCCGATGCGCGGATTCCCAATCTGCTCACCGACAAGGTCGACATGAGCTGCCAGTTCATCACCGTTACCGCCAGCCGCGCACAGCAAGTCGCGTTCACCCTGCCGTACTACCGCGAAGGTGTTGGCCTGCTGTTGCCTAACAACAGCAAGTACAAGGAAATCGAAGACCTGCAGGCGGCGGGCGATGACGTCACCGTTGCGGTGCTGCAGAACGTCTACGCCGAAGAACTGGTGCATCAGGCATTGCCCAAGGCCAAAGTCGATCAGTACGACAGCGTCGACCTGATGTACCAGGCCGTGAACTCCGGCCGCGCCGATGCCGCCGCCACCGATCAGTCCTCAGTCAAATACCTGATGGTGCAGAACCCTGGCCGCTACCGCAGCCCGAGCTATGCCTGGAGCCCGCAGACTTACGCCTGCGCCGTCAAACGTGGCGATCAGGACTGGCTGAACTTCGTCAACACCGCGCTGCATGAAGCCATGACCGGTGTTGAGTTCCCGACCTACGCCGCCTCGTTCAAACAATGGTTCGGTGTTGATCTGCCATCTCCAGCCATCGGTTTCCCAGTCGAATTCAAATGATCCCGTGAGAGTGGGGCGATGACCGTCGCCCCGCTCAAGGTACTGCTGACCATGAACTATCAGTTGAACTTTGCCGCCGTGTGGCGCGATTTCGACACCTTGCTGGCGGGGCTCGGTCTGGGCTTGCAACTGGCGCTGGTGTCGATCGCCATCGGCTGCGTGATCGGCCTGCTGATGGCGTTTGCCTTGCTGTCGAAGCATCGCGCCTTGCGGGTGCTGGCCTCGGTGTACGTCACGGTAGTGCGTAACACGCCGATCCTGGTGTTGATTCTGTTGATCTACTTTGCACTGCCCAGCCTTGGCATTCGTCTGGACAAGATTCCTTCGTTCATCATCACGCTGTCGCTGTATGCCGGCGCGTACCTGACCGAAGTCTTCCGTGGCGGCTTGCTGAGCATTCCCAAAGGCCAGCGCGAAGCCGGGCTGGCAATCGGTCTCGGTGAATGGCAGGTCAAGGCTTACGTCACCGTGCCGGTGATGCTGCGCAACGTGTTGCCGGCGTTGTCGAACAACTTCATTTCGCTGTTCAAGGACACCTCGCTGGCGGCTGCGATTGCGGTGCCGGAGCTGACTTATTACGCGCGCAAGATCAACGTCGAGAGCTACCGGGTGATCGAAACCTGGCTGGTGACCACGGCGTTGTATGTCGCGGCCTGTTACCTCATTGCCATGCTGCTGCGTTACCTCGAGCAGCGTCTGGCGATCCGCCGATAGGAGGCTGCGATGTACGAATCTCCCAGTTGGTTGCATGAATTGTGGGTCGCGCGCGAGCCGTTGTGGCAGGGCTTTCTGACCAGTGTGCAGGTCTCGGCGCTGGCCATTGTGTTGGGCACCTTGCTCGGCGTGGTTGCCGGCCTGGTCCTGACTTACGGCAAGTTCTGGATGCGTGCGCCGTTTCGGCTGTACGTCGATCTGATTCGCGGCACACCGGTGTTTGTATTGGTGCTGGCCTGCTTTTATATGGCGCCGGCGCTCGGTTGGCAGATCAGTGCGTTTCAGGCTGGAGCCCTGGGCCTGACACTGTTTTGCGGCTCGCACGTCGCCGAAATCGTTCGTGGTGCGCTGCAAGCCCTGCCGCGCGGGCAGATGGAGGCGGGGAAAGCCATCGGCCTGACGTTCTACCAATCCCTCGGCTACGTGCTGTTGCCTCAGGCGCTGCGGCAGATTTTGCCGACCTGGGTCAACTCGTCCACCGAAATCGTCAAGGCGTCGACCTTGCTCTCGGTGATCGGCGTTGCTGAATTGCTGCTCAGTACGCAACAGATCATCGCCCGGAACTTCATGACCCTGGAGTTCTACCTGTTCGCCGGTTTTCTGTTCTTCGTCATCAACTACGGCATCGAATTACTCGGCCGGCACATTGAAAAGCGGGTGGCCCTGCCATGACTCAAGCTCAAGTTGCTTCACAGGATCAGGCATTGCTGGATATTCGCGGCCTGCACAAACAGTACGGCACGGTGGAAGTGCTCAAGGGTGTCGACCTGAGCATGCAGCGCGGCAACGTCGTCACGCTGATCGGCTCCAGCGGTTCGGGCAAAACCACGCTGCTGCGTTGCGTGAACATGCTCGAAGAATTCCAGGGCGGGCAGATCCTGCTCGACGGCGAGTCCATCGGCTACGACGAGGTCAACGGTAGACGTGTGCGCCATGCGGAAAAGGTCATTGCCCGCCATCGTGCGATGACCGGCATGGCCTTCCAGCAATTCAACCTCTTCCCGCACCTGACCGCGTTGCAGAACGTCACCTTGGGCCTGCTCAAGGTGAAGAAAATGCACAAGGACGAAGCCGTGGTGCTCGCGGAAAAATGGCTGGAGCGTGTCGGCCTGCTGGAGCGGCGCAATCACTTTCCCGGTCAGTTGTCCGGCGGTCAGCAACAGCGCGTGGCGATTGCCCGAGCGATTGCGATGAACCCCAGCCTGATGCTCTTCGATGAGGTCACTTCGGCCCTCGATCCGGAGCTGGTCGGTGAGGTGCTCAACGTGATCAAGGGGCTGGCCGAAGATGGCATGACCATGTTGCTGGTGACCCACGAAATGCGTTTCGCCTTCGAGGTCTCGGACAAGATCGTTTTCATGAATCAAGGGCGGATCGAAGAGCAGGGACCTCCCAAGGAACTGTTCGAACGCCCGCAATCGCCGCGTCTGGCGGAATTTCTCAAGAGCACGCGGTTTTGAATCTGCACTTTTGCAATCAGGAGAAACACCCATGAGCATTACGCGTTACGGCACCGGCAGCACCGCCGCCGGCGGCCAGCCTCGTCCATTCGCCCGCGCAGTTGAAGCGGATGGCTGGCTGCATGTGTCCGGCCAGGTTCCGGCGGTGGATGGCGAGATCATCGTTGGTGGCATCGTCGAACAGACCCACCAGACCATGAAGAACCTGATCGCCATTCTCGAAGAGGCTGGTTATGGCCTCGAGGATGTGGTCCGCGCTGGCGTCTGGCTGGACGATCCACGGGATTTCAGCAGTTTCAACAAGGTCTTCGCCGAGTATTTCAAACCCGAACACGCCCCGGCGCGGGCCTGTGTGCAGGCGAGCATGATGGTTGATTGCAAGGTTGAGATTGACTGCATTGCCTACAAGAAGAAGGCCTGATACACGCCGATCGTTCCCACGCTCTGCGTGGGAATGCAGCCCGGGACGCTCTGCGTCCCAAAAGTGGACGCGGAGGCATTCCCACGCGGAGCATGGGAACGATCATTGGCTGTAAACTCCCGGCGACTTTGAATGGAAACCACTGACATGACCGAAGACACCATCAAGCGCCGGGCACGCGGTCTGGACCGGGCGTTCGATATCCTCGATTTTCTCAAGGAAATCGGCCAGCCCCTGCGCCCCAACGACATCGCCAATGGCATCGGCAGTCCGAAGTCGACGGTCTACGAACTGGTCGCGTCCTTGCTGGAGCGAAGGATTCTCGAGCCGGTGGGCAAGGACGGTCACGTCTATCTTGGCCGCCAGCTGTACTTCCTTGGCCAGGCACATCTGCGGCATTTCGACCTCAGCCGCGAGGCCGATCACGCTTTGCAGGAGATCGTCAGCCAGACCCGCGAAACTGCGCAGATGTGTCTGCTCAACGGGCGCAAATACACCGTTGCATTGATGAAGGAGGGCGAGCGGCATTTCCGCATTTCCTCCGATATTGGCGAAAACGCGCCGATCCCATGGACAGCGTCCGGGCGTCTGTTGCTCGCGCATTTGAGCGATCAACAGATCATCGACCTGATCGACGAAGACGACTACATCCTGCCCGACGGCGAACGCCTGCCACTGGACCGTTTTCTGGCGGAGATTCGTCAGGCCGGCAGCGATGGCTTCTTCTCCTTCGACAGCGTCGCCGACACCTTCACCCATTGCTTCGCCGCGCCGGTCAAAGACCCGCAGGGCGTGGCCATTTGCACTTTGTGCATCGTCGCCCCGCGCGCCGATGCGAAAAACAATTACAACGACTATCGCCGGGTGCTGATCGAGAGCGCCAACAGCCTCGCCCGGCGGATCAACGAATAACCGCGGCTGCCTGCGGCCGCGCCTGTGAGGATTCGACCATGACCACTGCCATCAACTCTGCCGTAGAAAAAGGCGACGCCGCCATCGGCGCGCAATTGACCCGCGACGTCAGCCTGCCGGCGCTGGTGCTGCACCGCGAGGCGCTGGAGCACAACATTCGCTGGATGCAGAAATTCGTCAGCGACAGCGGCGCCGAGCTGGCGCCCCACGGCAAAACCAGCATGACCCCGGCACTGTTCAAACGACAGCTTGACGCCGGCGCCTGGGGAATCACCCTCGCCAGCGCCACCCAGGCCCGCGCGGCTTATGCCCACGGCGTGCGTCGCGTGTTGATGGCCAACCAGTTGGTCGGTACGCCGAACATGGCGTTGATTGCCGATCTGCTCGCCGATCCGACGTTCGATTTCCATTGTATGGTCGACCACCCGGACAACGTCGCCGACCTCGGGGCTTACTTCGCTTCCCGTGGGGTCAAGCTCAACGTGATGATCGAATACGGCGTGGTTGGCGGCCGTTGCGGTTGCCGCAGCGAGCAGGAAGTCATCGAATTGGCCAAGGCCATCGATGCGCAACCGGCACTGGCCCTGACCGGTATTGAAGGTTACGAAGGCGTGATTCACGGCGATCATGCGGTCCGTGGCATTCGCGAATTCGCCGCGTCGCTGGTTCGCCTCGCGGTGCAGCTACAGGACAGCGGCGCCTTTGCCATCGCCAGACCGATCATCACTGCGTCGGGTTCGGCCTGGTACGACCTGATCGCCGAATCCTTCGAAACCCAGAACGCCGCTGGCCGCTTCCTCAGTGTGTTGCGCCCGGGCAGTTACGTGGCGCACGACCATGGCATCTACAAAGAGGCGCAGTGCTGCGTGCTCGACCGTCGCAGCGACCTGCACGAAGGCCTGCGCCCGGCGCTGGAAGTCTGGGCCCACGTGCAGTCGCTGCCGGAACCGGGTTTTGCGGTTATTGCTCTGGGCAAGCGCGACGTCGCCTTCGATGCCGGTTTGCCGGTGCCGTTGTTGCGCTACAAGGCCGGTGTGGTGCCGGCGGCGGGGGATGATGTCGGCGCGTGCAAGGTCACGGCGGTGATGGATCAGCATGCGTTCATGACCGTGGCGCCGGGTGTAGAACTGCGGGTCGGCGACATCATTTCCTTTGGTACTTCGCATCCATGCCTGACTTTTGACAAGTGGCGGGTAGGGTTGCTGGTGGATGAGCAGTTGGCGGTCATCGAGACCATGGAAACTTGTTTCTAAGGCTTGAGATTGCGTTGCGGCGGCTATTCGCGAGCAGGCTCGCTCCCACAAGATCAATGCGTTCCATTGTGGGAGCGAGCCTGCTCGCGAAGACGCCCGCTTAGTCTCCACTGAACCACCCGAGATCCCGCCCGATGAAAATCCTCAGCAACACCCCGCGCATCGCCCTGATCGGCGAATGCATGATCGAACTGCAACAACGCGCCGACGGCAGTCTGCAGCAAAGCTTCGGTGGCGATACCCTCAACACGGCGGTGTATCTGTCCCGTGCGCTGGGCGACAAGGCGCAAGTCGACTACGTCACCGCGCTGGGCGATGACAGTTTCAGCGACGCCATGTGCCAGATCTGGCGCAGCGAAGGCATCGGCCTCGATCTGGTGCAGCGTTTGCCCGGTCGGCTGCCTGGTTTGTATTGCATCCAGACCGACGCCAACGGCGAGCGGCGTTTTCTGTACTGGCGCAACGAAGCAGCGGTACGCGATTGCTTCACCACCCCTGCGGCCGAGCCGATCCTCGCGGCGTTGCCGCACTACGACGTGCTGTATTTCAGCGGTATCACCCTCGCTGTACTCGGAATGCAAGGCCGCGCCCGACTGATCAAGACCCTGATAGAAGCCAGGCAGCGCAGCGCACGCATCGTTTTCGACAACAACTACCGCCCGCGCCTGTGGGCGTCGGTGGAAGAGGCGCGCGCGGCGTATCGCAGCGTCCTGCCTTATGTCGATCTGGCGTTGCTGACGGTGGATGACGAACAGGCGTTGTTCGGGTTTGCCGATGGCGCTGAAGTGTTTGCCACTTACGCACAGATCGGCACGCCGGAAGTGGTGCTCAAGCGCGGCGCCGAGGCGTGTCTGATTCGTTGTCAGGGGGAGGCGTTTGAAGTGCCGGCGCAGAAGGTCGATAAGGTCGTCGACACCACAGCGGCGGGGGATTCGTTCAGTGCGGCGTATCTGGCCAGGCGCTTGCTCGGCGGCAGTCCGGCAGAGGCGGCGCAAGCGGGACATGAATTGGCCAGTCGGGTGATACAGGTGCCTGGAGCGCTGATCCCCAGGTAATCAGAGAATGGCCGCTTGCTGCGCAATCGGTTCGCGAGCAGGCTCGCTCCCGCAATGAAAACGCGGTGGACATGTGGGAGCGAGCCTGCTCGCGAAGAAGTCCGGCAGCCAGCCGATCAATCTCGATAAAAAACCTGCACCAGGTGATAACCAAACTTGCTTTTGATCGGCCCATGCACGGTGCGCAGTGGTTTCTTGAAAATCACCGCATCAATCGCGCCGACCATCTGTCCTGGACGTACTTCGCCCAGATCACCGCCGCGTTTGCCGGACGGGCAGGTGGAAAATTTCTTCGCCAGCACATCGAACGCTTCGCCCTTGGCAATGCGCTGTTTGAGTTGTTCGGCCTCTTCGGCGGTTTTCACCAGAATGTGGCGGGCTTGGGCTTTCATCGTGCAATACCTGATAACGGGGTGACAGCGGGGCGCGCGATTATGCCTCAAGTCGCGGGGTCGGGTTGCTCAACTTGCGAATCTTGCTCGCCAGCACTTCAAGGACAAAGGGCTTGGCGACCATGTCCATGCCCTCTTCAAGAAAGCCCTGACGCTCGGCAGCAATCTGCGCGTAACCGGTCATGAACAGCACTTTAAGCCCCGGACGATGCTGGCGAGCAATCTCCGCCAACTGGCGTCCGTTCATGCCCGGCAGCCCGACATCGGTAACCAGCAGATCGACGCGTTGCACGGACTCGAGCACGGGCAGGGCGTTCGTGGCGTTTTCCGCTTCGAAGGTGGTGTAGCCCAGTTCCTTGAGCAGATCCAGCACCAGCATGCGCACTGCCGGATCATCCTCGACCACAATCGCGGTCTCGCCTGAAGATGAAGCTGCAATCGGTTCGGCTTTCTCCACAGACGAGGATTCGGGCGTCGGCTCAAGCAAACGCGGCAAGTACAGACGTACGCAAGTACCTTGCCCCGGCACACTGTCGAGGCTGACATGGCCGCCGGACTGCTGGGCGAAACCATAAATCATTGACAGGCCGAGCCCGGTGCCTTGGCCGATCGGTTTGGTGGTGAAAAACGGGTCGAACGCCTTGGAACGGATTGACGGCGTCATGCCGGTGCCGTTATCGCTGACCGCGAGCATCACGTATTCGCCGGCCTTCACCGGCTCGAGAATGGTGGTGTCGCTGCTGTCGAGATACACGTTCGCGGTCTGGATCAGCAACGTGCCGCCTTCGGGCATCGCATCGCGGGCATTGATCACCAGATTGAGCAGGGCATTTTCCAGCTGGCTGACGTCGGTACTCACCGGCCACAAATCCTCGGGCAGGCGCAGTTGCAGCTCGATGGCATCGCCCTTGGTGCGGCGGATCAGGTCTTCCAGTGAATGCACCAGTTCATTGACGTGCAGTTGCTTGCGGTCCAGCGACTGGCGCCGCGAGAAGGCCAGCAAGCGATGCGTCAGCGCGGCCGCACGGTTGGCCGACGACACGGCCGCCTCGGTGAAGCGACCAATCTCATCGGCGCGACCGTTAGCGATATAGCGCTGCATCAAGTCGAGGCTGCCGATGATGCCGGTGAGCATGTTGTTGAAGTCATGGGCGATGCCGCCGGTGAGCTGGCCGACAGCTTCCATCTTCTGCGCGTGGCGCAAGGCGTCTTCGGCGCGCTCGCGTTCGAACATCTCGTTCTGCAAACGCTCGTTGGCCTGCGCCAGTTGCTCGGTGCGCGCGCTGACCCGCTCTTCGAGGGTCTCGTTGAGATTGCGCAGGGCTTCCTCGGTTTTCTTGCGCTCGGTTTCGTCGATGACAAAGATGTAGAAGCCATTCACTGCACCGTCTGCGCCATGTCGCGGCAGATAATTCATGAGGGCATGACGGGTGCTGCCATCGCGGTGCGGCGTGTAGAAACTGAAGGAACAGGAGCGCCCGGCCAGTGCTTCGGCGATGTACGGCGCACGCAGGAAATACGCCTCTTCGCCGATGACTTCGCGGATCGTGCGCCCATACAACTCCTGCGGCGTCAGGCCGTACCAGTCCAGATACGCTGCATTGTTGAGGCGAAAACGTTCTTCGGCGTCGACGTAGCTGATCAGGATCGGCATGGCGTTGATGATCAGCTGAAGTTCGGTCTGGCTCTGACGCAGCGCCTGTTCCGTATGTTTGCGTTCGGTCAGGTCCAGCGCGGCGCCGAGAAAGCGCATCGGCCGACCATGATGATCCTTGTAGCAACGCCCGCGCGCGAACACCCAGCGCAGCGTGCCATCGGCCTGCAACAAGCGATATTCCTCAGCGTACTCGGTGCCATGGGTGATGCAGTATTTGATGCCGCGCGCGACCATGGCGCGGTCTTCGGGGTGCACCCCGTGCATGTATTCGCTGATCGGCAACTGCCCGGCTCTGGTCGGATCGACGCCGTGCAGTTCGGCGAAGTGCGCATCGGCGATGAAACGGTCTTCGCCAATGTCCCAATCCCAGGTGCCGACGGCGTCGGTGGCGGCGAGGGCCAGTTGCAGACGCTCCTCGGACTGGCGCTGGGCCTTGAGGCTTTCTTCGGAACGACGCTGCAATTCCAGGGCAATGCGTCGGCGCTCGTTGGTTTCGATGGCAGTGATCAGAATCCCGGCCACCTGTGCGGTTTCATCGCGAATCGGGCTGTAGGTCAGATCCAGCCAGAAATCGGTTTTTTTGCCGTCCCGCTGCACGCTGAACCGCTGCTCGCTGAAGCTGCGCACCTGGCCCTGCAGCACCGCTTGGTATATCGGCTCGGCAAAATCCCTCACTTCCGGCCAGACCTCATGCGTCGGCTGCCCGAACGCTTCGGGATGCTTGCTGCCAGCGAGCAGGGCAAAACCATTGTTGTAGATCTGCGTGAGTTGCGGGCCCCATAACAGCAGCATCGGCATCGGCGAATGAATCACGATGTCCACCGCCGTGCGCAGGCTCTGCGGCCAGGTGCCGGCGGCGCCCAGCGGGCTGCGGCTCCAGTCGGTGCGGGCAATCAGGGCCTGAGCGTCATCGGTGGTGGATACAGCATTCATGTTTCAATCCTGAGCGTGGTTCGGTGAGACGGGGTCTATCATTGTTGCAGGAGCCGCGCCAAGCGTCGGCCAAATCTGCTCATTCAATGCTTCGCGGGTGCTTTCAGCCATGGAAATCGATGCACTGTTGTCAACATTGTCGCAAAAAAACGGCTCGGATCTGTTCCTCTCTACCGGCGCAGCGCCGAGTGCGCGCATTGATGGCGCGCTGACGGCGCTCAGCGATCAGCCATTCAAACCCGGCGAAACCGCAGCCATCGCCACCTCCCTGATGGACGCCGAGCAGCGCCGGGAGTTCGACCGGGATCTGGAAATGAACCTGGCAATCTCCCGAACGGGCGTCGGGCGGTTCCGGGTGAACATTTTCAAGCAGCGCAACGACGTTTCGATCGTGATCCGCAACGTCAAGGTCGACATCCCGCGATTCGAAGACCTGAAGCTGCCGCCGGTGTTGCTGGAAACGGTGATGCTCAAACGTGGCCTGATTCTTTTTGTCGGCGCGACCAGTTCAGGCAAGTCGACTTCACTGGCGGCACTCATCGATCACCGTAACCGCCACAGTGCCGGACACATCGTGACGATCGAAGACCCGATCGAATATATCCATCGGCACAAGCGCTCGATCATCAATCAGCGTGAAGTCGGCGTAGATACCCGAAGCTTTCATGCGGCTTTGAAGAACACTCTGCGCCAGGCTCCGGATGTTGTATTGATTGGTGAGATCCGCGATCGCGAAACCATGGAGCATGCGCTGTCATTCGCTGATACCGGCCATCTTGTTTTGTCGACGCTGCATGCGACCAATGCCAGTCAGGCACTGGATCGAATCATCAATATGTTCCCCGAAGAGAAGCGCGAGCAGCTTTTGCAGACATTGGGCAACAACCTCAAAGCCTGTGTTTCGCAGCGTCTGCTCCGCACTGTCGATGGGCAAAGGCGCGCGGCAGTCGAAATTCTTCTGGGTACGCCGACCATCGCTGACCTGGTCCGACGCGGCCAGTTCGAAGAGCTCAAGCCGATGATGGAAAAATCGACCGGACTCGGTATGCAGACATTTGACGCGGCACTGTTTGCGCTGTTTGCAGAAGGTGCAATCAGTGAGCAGGAAGCATTGAAGAATGCCGATTCGGTAAATAACTTGAAGTTGCGAATCAAACTTCAGCGCGATCAGGCAGGTGTTAACAATACAGGCGCCGGCGAGTGGGGTTTGATGGATTGACTTGGTGTCTTCAATTGCGTCGACTGATTGCGCGGCAACAACACTTAATAATTAACTCGTGGTTCGGTTGTATGTGTTTGGGTAAAACGTCATCACGCTGAATGGTCAGCTAGTTGGTTTGATGAGGTTTTGCCTTGAACGAAGTTAAGAAAAATAAAGTATTCCGCCCGTCGAAAGTTGCGCTGGCTGAATGGAAGTATCGGTCTGCGGCAGATGCCACCGAGCGCGATATGGTTCTTCGGCATCTGGAAGAGGCATTGAATGAGTACACTGAAGATCACGATATAGACTGGTATGGGCGTGAAGTAGAGTTGCAACCAGGCTCATCACTGCATGAAATATATAACCCCGGCAGACTTCTGCTCAATGAACTGCTGAAAACCGGGCCGGTCATTGGTGCAATCGGTCGAGAGGAGGCGCGCGAGCATAACGGCCTGGTTCGGATTACGCCGGAAGGCAAGATGGAAGTCCGTGCCGTCAGAGGTTGGGTAGATCTGGTTGCGGCGCAGTATTTTGAATACAGTCAACCTACGCGCTCGACGGTGAGTCTCATCGCCGACATTGCCGCAGTCGCCGGCGGTTTTGTATGGCCTGATCTGGATGTAACCCTGGATCAGTGGTTCAAGTTTCATGATATCGATCTGCCTGACACCAAGGCGAAGATCAGTAACTTGATCGGCTTGTTCAAGTTTTCACCCGAGGTCAGGGAGCCAGTTGCTTTTTGGGATCACTTTCAATCCAGTGAGCAGAGTCATCACGCATTATCCGAAGAGCAGTTTGCAGATATTCGTGGCGTCACCGCCAAGTTGATGCCGAAGCGCAAACTGTTGTCAGCCTTGTACAACGTCACGGGGCGCGCGGATATATCTCACGAAACGGCGGCGCAGCGCCTCGTTGAATTTGTCGCCTATCCAGTTTCGCTGGATCTTGCCAGAAGTTATATCAAAGAGCTGAATTGGTACGGGGTGAATGACGGGCAAACGCTCTCCGAAAATATTCTCCGCCAATTGTTGATGACCGCGATATTACTCGACCTGGACCCATCGATCGGCCATCGCCACTTGGTCGAACGGCGAGACCTGTACTCGCCAGACAATGTTGAGCGCCATCCATCAGAGATACTCGAGGAGTACACCGAGTTTGTGCGGAACAAGCGCTGGGTAGATCCGATATTGGCGCCTTTGGTGGTTCATCTTCTCCTGGCACGCAACGCGCCCGAATTTCTAGTCAGGAAAATTCCGACAGAGGTCACACTTGGGTCGATCGCCTGGATCAAGTTCTGTCGCGCTGTAGTATTGGTCGAGGCAGTAAAAACCGGGGCCTCGCGGGAATTGACCTATGCACAGATCATCGCTTACGGCGAACTGGAGCCGGTCAGTGAAGCGCAGAAGCATATGCGCGATCTGGCGCTGATCGACCCGATTGTCGAGTGGGCGTTGCTCAACCGGATTATCTCCAGAGCCGAGCTCGAACAGGCAGAAGAAACCTGTACACGAAGGGCGATTGACGCGTTTGAGCACCACGCAGACCAATTCGCCCAACTAGCCCGCGCATTTTCGACACCGTTACCCAACCGAGCGGAAATTGCCCGAAGCCAATTGAGAAAAGCTGCACCTGGCTGCGACACACTGGACGAAAAGGCGCTTTCCGAGAAAGGCGGACAGCAAATCATGTCCATGGTCGAGCTGCACCAATCGGGCGATCTGGTCACCGGTCAGTGGGACAGGCGCACCGTACGTTTGATCGTCAACGGATTGCTGCAACCTGCGATCAACTACAACCCTGCGGGTCTCAGTCTTTATCAGCGTTATCCGCAACTGCTGACAATTGAATCCTGTGACGAGGAAATGGATCGTCAGTTGGCCGTGCATTTCGAAGCGGTGAACGGCGGCATGATGTCTGCCGTCAAGCTGGCGTTGGCACACATGCCGGAAGCGGATCTGCAAGTGTTCATGAATGCCGAGATTCATTTTTTCACCGTGCGCGAATCGGCATCCTATGTGACTACGCGCCGGGCCGGCGGGCCTTTGAATGTAGGGCTTGAACAAGAAACACAACAGAGCCGGGATGCCGCCACGGGTAGCTTCGGTGTTGTGATGTACACGTCTGATGAAGACGCTGATCTTTGTTATGAATTATTCACTTCGCGTGCAGAAACCCGCAGGAATGATGCGCTGGGTGCTTTCATCAGACGGGAAAGAAAGCTTCAGCAACGCTCAAGAATGAGCGCCAGTGCCAACATGACGACGCCCCTGAGCAACACCCTGACCCAGAGCGTTCCGCTGAACATCAGGCGCTATACCCATGCCGCGGCCGAGGACGCTTCGATCAGCAGCAGTATGGCGATCATCGATTACTTCGGCGCACTGGAAGCACCAGCGCAATCTGCGCAGTTGCAGACAGGGTTCTACCAGAAATTCAACGACCCGAACGTCGTGCGCATCGCCGGGTTTCTCGCCGAGAACAGACCGTTCCTGAATAAAACCGAGCTCAGAGAGCTCGTGCGTGTACCGACGCCGCTCGAACTCTCCCGGGAAGAGGGCGAACGCTTGCTGACTTACTTCATCGACCTGTTGGTGCCGTTCAAAAAATGCATCGAGGACATCGCCTCGGGCGAACACAACAAGATGGTGGACGGGGTTTACGGATGTTTGATGGACGGCATCGGCCTGGTGGGAACAGTGGCTGGCGCCAGCTCGAAGGCGCTGAGTATTTCCACCAGGGCCATTTCCACTACTGCCAAGGCCGCGCGTTTCACCCGGCTGGCGTTTACTTCGGCCATCTCGCTTTTCAATCCCTTCGACGGTGTGCCCTCTGGTCTGCAGGCGGGCGGTAAACTGGTACACAAGGGCCTGCTGCGGTTCAACAAGAACACTCATGACCTGATTACTCTGGCCAGGGGGCAATTGCACAGGATCAGCGGTCGCCGGCAATCCTATGATCTGCTTGAAGCGGCCGATAACGCGCAATTCGGGTTGGGGAGCTGGCGGCCACGCGGGGCTACGCATGAAGCCGTCGCCGTGCTGGCCGCGCGCAGTGGTGACAAATGGTACTCGCTGAATCGACGCGGCAACTTGTGGGGCAAGTCTCTGGAGGGTTTTGTGTATCAAGCCCCCTTGCAACTGCCTGCTTCGCCGCGCACGTTGCCGCTCAGTTACACGCGCAAGTTCATCGAGCAAAGCCTGCCCCGTGCACGGGCCAAGATCGACAACGCATTGGAAATCTTCAACCGTCATGATTTCAAACGCGATCGCGACGCGCTGATGAAGATCGTGTTCGGCGATGCTTCTCAGGTGTCCACCGATCGGCTGGTGAACTACTTGCGTTTGATCCGCTTCGATTTCGCCGGTTTCTCCTTGAGCAACATGGTTCTCGACGGCCTCAAGATCAACGACACCCTGGCATCGTTCGATGTAAACAATTACCAGCGCTGGAAAGACGCGGGTTCGAGCGGCGATTGCGCTATAGCGTTTGTTGAGGTCTACACGAAAAACTTCAACCGACACTTCGTCAGCATGGGTCTGAACCACGATGTGATCGCCGACGACCTGATTCATGAGCTGTTCCACGCCAGCGCACAAACCGACGATGTCGGTTATGCCACCGACGCCGTGCATGCCAGTGACAGCGGACAGCAGCTGGATGTGTCCGTATTGCTCAATCTGGGGGCAGGTTGCCTGGCGCAGTCGCAGAGCGGCACTGACTGTCATGCGCCGTCCAGAGCCTTCGAAAACGCCGACTCGCTCACGCTGGTCACCTCATTGCTGAGTCAACTGATCACTGACGAGGTCACTTTCGATCAAAACATGACTGTTCTTGACAGTGCGCTCGAGGCCAGTGCGGGGCGGGCGATTGGCGAGCCGGTGGTCATTACCTTGAACAAACCTCGTTGATGAAAAGCACTGCCGCCAGCCTGGCGGATGAGGGCGTCAGTGCCGGTTTCAATCAGCCAGTTCCGGTCGATCCCGAAACTGCTCCAGCGCTTCGGGATTGGCCAGTGCATCGGTGTTTTTTACCGGCCTTCCATGCACGACATCACGCACCGCCAGCTCCACGACTTTGCCGCTGATGGTGCGCGGTATGTCCGTCACTGCAACAATCCGCGCCGGGACATGTCTCGGCGTGGTATTGGCGCGGATCACTTCGCGGATTCGCTGTTCGAGTCCTTGATCGAGTTCGACACCATCGCGCAAACGCACGAACAGCACGACCCGCACATCATCCTGCCACTGCTGACCGATGGCGACGCTGTCCAGTACCTCGGTGATTTTCTCGACCTGGCGATAGATTTCCGCCGTGCCGATGCGCACGCCGCCCGGGTTCAACACCGCATCCGAGCGGCCATGGATCATCATCGCGCCGTGGGGCAACTGTTCGGCGTAATCACCTTGTGCCCAGACGCCGGGGAACAGGCTGAAGTAGGACTGGCGGAGTTTTGAGCCGTCGGGGTCATTCCACAAGCCGATCGGCATCGCCGGGAAATGCCGTGTGCAAACCAGCTCACCTTTCTCACCGATCACCGGTTGGCCAGCGTCGTTCCACACCTCGACGGCCATGCCCAGGCTCTTGCCCATGATTTCTCCGCGACGTACCGCTGACAGCGGGTTGCCATTGACGAAGCACGAGACGATGTCGGTACCACCGGACATTGAAGCCAGGCACACATCGGTTTTGAAGTCGCGGTAAACGAAATCGTAGCTTTGCGGTGACAAAGCCGAGCCCGTGCACAGCAGGGTTTTCAAGCTGCTCAAGTCATGACTTTCGCGGGGCCTGGCGCCGCTGCTTTCCAACGTGGCAAGGAATTTCGGACTGGTGCCAAACACACTGATGCGTTCGTCGTCGATCAGGTCGAGCAAGCGCTGATGGTCCGGATGAAACGGCGAGCCGTCGTAGAGCACCACGGCGCTGCCAACCGCGAGCGCCGAAACCAGCCAGTTCCACATCATCCAGCCGCAGGTCGTGTAGTAGAACAAGCGGTCACCGGGACCGAGGTCGCAGTGCAAACCATGTTCCTTGACGTGTTGCAGCAGCACACCGCCGGTGCTGTGGACGATGCATTTCGGCACGCCAGTGGTACCGCTGGAGTACAGCACGTAGAGCGGATGATTGAACGGCACCGGGGTGAAATCCGGTTCACCGCCGGATTGATAGAAGTCTTCCCAGAAGCAGACATCAGCGTGGGTTTGATAATCCTCGATGCGCGCTTGCGGACGGGCGTACGGGACGATGATCAACTGCTGCAGTGATGGCAGTTGTGCCAGGATTTCGTTGAGCTTGGCGGTCTGATCCAGGATTTTTCCGGCGTATTGATAACCGGCACAGGTGAGCAGCACTTTCGGTTCGATCTGGCCAAATCGATCGATTACGCCGTGGGTGCCGAAGTCCGGCGACGAGCAGGACCAGATCGCGCCGAGGCTGGTGGTGGCCAACATCGCCACCAGAGTTTGCCAGGTGTTGGGCATGCAAGCCGCCACGCGATCACCCCGGCCAACGCCTGTTGCGCGCAGGCTCGCCTGAAAACCGGCGACGTGTTCGGCCAGTTCGGCCCAGGTCAGTTGTTCGCGCTGGCCGTTTTCCGCCACAGCGACCACCGCCACGGCATCGTCGCGGCGGCGCAGCAGGTGTTCGGCAAAGTTCAGCGTCGCGCCGGGGAACCACTCGGCGCTGGGCATCTCTGCACCTTCACGCAAGACGGCGTCTGGCTGGGTGTGAAAGCGGATGTCGAAGAAATCGACGATCGCCTGCCAGAACGCCGGGCGCTGATCGATGCTCCATTGGTGCAGGGCAGGGAAGTCGTCGAGCTTAAGCGAATGCCGCTGATTGATTTCGCGCCGGAAAACGTCCATCCGCGAACGGTCGATACGCTGGGCGTCGGGTTGCCAGAGGATGTCGGACATGGGTTTGCCTCTTCTTATCTGATTCGTACAGGCCAGGGAGATCATTCCCTGTGGGAGCGAGCCTGCTCGCGAAAGCGTTGTGTCAGTATCCCGAACTGTGTCTGATAAACCGCATTCGCGAGCTGGCTCGCTCCCACAATGGCCAGGTGTTTATTGCGCCAGCCAGCCACCATCAATATTCCACGCCGCGCCGCGCACCTGGCTGCCGGCTTCACTGCACAAGAACAGCACCAGCTCACCCAGATGCTGCGGTGTAACGAACTCCAGCGACGGCTGTTTTTCCGCCAGCAGATCATGCTGCGCCTGCTGCGGATCGACACCCTTGGCCGCGCGATCATCGATCTGCTTCTGCACCAGCGGCGTCAACACCCAGCCCGGACAGATCGCATTGCAGGTGACATTGCTGGTCGCGGTTTCCAGCCCGACTACTTTGGTCAGACCGATCACGCCATGCTTGGCGGCGACGTACGCGGCTTTGCCGGTGGAGCCGACCTGGCCGTGCACCGAGGCGATATTGATGATGCGCCCCCAGTTCTTGCGGCGCATGCCCGGCAGGCTCAACCGCGTGCTGTGGAATACCGATGACAGGTTGATCGCGATGATCGAATCCCAGCGCTCAACAGGAAACTCTTCTACGGCCGCAACGTGCTGAATGCCGGCGTTGTTGACCAGAATGTCGACACCGCCAAACTCGCGCTCGGCGTAGGCGACCATGTCGGCAATCTGCGCCGGGTCGCTGACATCGGCGGGATGATGGCCGACCTTGCCGCCGAACTGAGCGACGTCGGCGATCACCTTCGAGGCGTCGCCGAAGCCATTGAGAATCAGGTTGGCGCCCGCTTTCGCGAGAGTCAGCGCGATGCCCAGGCCGATGCCGCTGGTGGAGCCGGTTACCAACGCTGTCTTGCCGGAAAGAGTGGTCATGAATACCTCACACAATGCCAGTGGCGTAGAAAGTGCCGATCACCACGAAAACCGCGAGGGTCTTGATCAGCGTAATACAGAAAATGTCTTTGTAGGCTTCGCGGTGGGTCAGTCCGGTCACCGCCAGCAACGTGATTACCGCGCCGTTGTGCGGCAGGGTGTCCATGCCACCGCTGGCCATCGCGGCCACGCGGTGCAGCACTTCCAGCGGGATATTCGCCGCGTGCGCTGCACTGATGAACTGCTCGGACATCGCCGCCAGCGCGATGCTCATGCCGCCCGACGCCGATCCGGTAATGCCGGCGAGCAGTGTCACGGTAATCGCTTCGTTGACCAACGGATTGGGAATCTGCTTGAGCCAGTCGGCCAGCACCAAAAAGCCCGGCAGCGAAGCGATTACCGCACCAAAGCCGTATTCAGACGCGGTGTTCATGGCCGCGAGCAACGCACCGCTGACCGCACTTTTACTGCCTTCGGCGAGCTTGCTTTTGATCGCCTTGAAGCCGAACGCCAGGACCATGAGGATGCCGACCAGCAACGCCGCCTGCACCGCCCAGATCGCCGTGAGCTTAGCGATTTCGGTGGTGACCGGCGCAGCCATGCCCGGTAGCGCTAGGCTGTGGGTCTTGCCATACCACTGCGGAATCCATTGGGTGAACAGCAGGTTCATGATGCCCACCGCCAGCAATGGCGACAGGGCAATCCACGGGTTGGGCAGCTTCAGGTCTTCGGCGGTTTCCGGTTCGTTGCGCAGTTCAGTGCCGTAACCTTCGCCGGCACGTTGCGCCTTGTTGCGTTGGCGTTGCAGAAACAGCATGCCGGCGCAGAACACGAAGATCGTGCCGATCACACCCAGCCACGGCGCCGCCCATGCGGTGGTGTTGAAGAAGGTGCTGGGGATGATGTTCTGGATCTGCGGCGTGCCGGGCAGGGCGTCCATGGTGAACGAGAATGCACCGAGGGCAATGGTCGCCGGGATCAGGCGTTTGGGAATATTGCTCTGGCGGAACATCTCCGCTGCAAACGGGTAAACAGCGAAGACAACGACGAACAACGACACGCCGCCGTAGGTGAGCAGGGCACACACCAGCACGATCACCAGCATCGCTTGTTTAGTCCCGAGCAAGCGAATCGCAGCGGCGACGATCGAGCGCGAGAAACCGGACAGCTCGATCAGCTTGCCGAACACCGCGCCGAGCAGGAATACCGGGAAATAGAGCTTGATGAAACCGACCATCTTGTCCATGAACACCCCGGTGAACGCAGGGGCAACGGCGGACGGATCGGTGAGCAGGACCGCGCCGAGGGCGGCGATCGGGGCAAAGAGGATGACGCTGTAGCCACGGTAGGCGGCGAGCATCAGCAGCGTCAGGGCTGCCAAGGCAATGATCACACTCATGGTGTGTCTCTCCAGGATTGTTATTTTTGTGGGTGGAACGGGTGCGGAGAGTGGGTTAGCGAGATTTGTGCCAGAAGCTCAAGTAATTGAAATATATGAAGATTATTCCTTGCGAGGAGATGTTTTGATTGGTTTTGTCTCTATTCAGAGACTTCTTATGCTGGAAGGACGCCTTCGCGAGCAGGCTCGCTCCCACATTTGTCATGCATTCTCCTGTGGGAGCGAGCCTGCTCGCGAGGCTTTTGTTTTGTCTTCATGCGGAGACTCATTATCTCTTTATGTAGACTCAACGATCCCCAGCGCAGCCATTTTCTTGTACAGCGTCGACCGCCCCAGCCCCAGCCGAACCGCCGCCTCTGGCACTTTTCCCGCGCATTGCGCCAGGGTCGACTCGATCAACTGCCGATCAAACCGCGCCCGCGCCTGTGCAAATGTCTCCCCAGCGGAGGCTTGCATGCTCGGCTCGGCCGTCCGCTCAACCGGAGTAAAGGTGCCAATCGCGCCGCGAATATCCTGCTCGGTCAGGATCAGATCATCACTGAGCAACGCCGCCCGCTCCAGCACGTTGCGCAACTCACGGATGTTGCCCGGCCAGGCATGCTGGCCGAGCAACGCCAGCGCGTCGCGGTGCAGTTCATGCTGGCTGCGCAGTTCTTCGAGAATCGCCTCGCTCAGCGCCGGCAGATCATCGAGGCGTTCACGCAGCGGCGGCACCTGGATCGGCAGTACGTTGAGGCGGTAGTACAAATCGGCGCGAAATTCGCCGCGCTTGATCGCCGCCTGCAAATCCGTCGACGTCGCGGCGATTACCCGCACATCGCTCTGAATCACTTCATTGGAGCCGACCGGCTCGAACTCCTTTTCCTGCAACACGCGCAGTAGTTTGCTTTGCAGCGGCAGCGGCATATCGCCGATCTCATCGAGAAACAGCGTGCCACCCTGAGCGATTTGTAATTTACCGGTGCGGCCCTTGCGGTCAGCGCCGGTAAAGGCGCCGGGTGCCGTGCCAAAGAATTCGGCTTCCAGCAGCGCCTCGGGAATTGCCGCGCTGTTGATGCTGACGAAGGCTTTGTGCGCGCGTGGTGAGGCGCTGTGAATCGCTTGGGCCAGCAACTCCTTGCCGGTGCCGGTTTCTCCCAGCAGCAACACGGGCGAATCAGCGCTGGCACTGCGGCGCGCACGGCGTTTGACTTCAAGGCTGGCAGCGCTGGTACCGATGAAGTGGGCAAAGTTGTATTTGGTCTGCCGCGCACGCAGCAGCGAACGGGTCGAGGCCAGTTCTTCCTGCATGCTCAGGTAACGCTTGAGCATCGGCGACAGCGTACGCAACTCGTCGAACAGGGCGAAACCGATGGCGCCGATCACGCTGCCGGCATCGTCGTGGATCGGCAGGCGCATCACCACCAGCGGTTCCTTCGGCGTGTCCTGCATGTCCAGCAGAATCGGCCGACCGGTGCGTACCACCTCGCGCAGCAGACTGCCGGGGATCACGCTTTCGCAGGGTTTGCCGATAGCGCCTGCCGCTGAATCGAGACCGAAGCGCCGGGCGTAGCGTTCGTTCATCCAGACGATATTCGCATCGCGGTCAACAATCACCGTTCCTTCGCTGGATTGCTCGATGATCTCGAACAGCGAACGGATCGCCAGGGTGCGGACTCGTTGGTAGTCCTTGAGGCTTTCGGTGGTGTTCATGGAGGCTGGTCCTGATTGTTTGTTGCCGGTACCGGCCCGTTCGCGAGCAGGCTAGCTCCCACAGGGGACTGCATTCCAATGTGGGAGCGAGCCTGCTCGCGAATGCCGCGCCGAGAATAAGCAGAAAAAAACCTACCCCGGATGCGCCGCCGCCAACAGCTCTTTGGTGTAGGGATGCTGCGGGTTGTCAAACACGTCGTGACTGGCCCCACGCTCGACCACCTGGCCGTCCTTGATCACGATCATGTCGTGGGCCAACGCGCGCACCACGGCCAGATCATGGCTGATGAACAGGTAGGTCAAACCGTATTTTTCCTGCAAATCACGGAGCAGGGCGACCACTTGTTTCTGTACGGTGCGGTCGAGCGCGGAGGTCGGTTCATCGAGCAGGATCAGTGCGGGTTTGAGCACCAGAGCCCGGGCGATGGCGATGCGCTGGCGTTGGCCGCCGGAAAATTCATGCGGGTAGCGATGGCGGCTTTCCGGGTCGAGGCCGACTTCCTTGAGCACGCGAATCACTTGCTCATCACACTCATTGGCCGTCGACTCGCAATGCACTTCCAGACCTTCGCTGATGATCTGTGCCACCGACATGCGCGGGCTGAGGCTGCCAAACGGGTCCTGAAACACCACCTGCATCTGCCGCCGCCACGGGCGCAATTGCTTTTGATTGAGGCCATCCAGCGCTTCGCCCTGAAAGCGAATGCTGCCCTCGGAATCCAGCAAGCGCAGGATCGCCTGACCCAGCGTCGACTTGCCTGAACCGGATTCGCCAACTATGCCCAAGGTCTTGCCGCGCTGAATATTCAGACTGATGCCATCGACAGCGCGCAGATACTGCTTGCGCCTGAACAGCCCGCCGCCGACCTGGAAATCGACGCGCAGGTCAGCGACTTCCAGCACATTTTCGCGTTCGTCACGGGGCAGGGCTTCACCTTCCGGCTCTGCGTTCAACAGCACGCAGCTGTAGGGGTGTTTGGGTTCGGTAAACAGGGTTTCACAGGGCGCCTGCTCGACGATCTCGCCAGCCTTCATCACGCACACCCGCTGCGCGATGCTGCGAACCAGGTTGAGATCGTGACTGATCAGCAGCAGCGACATGCCGAGCCGCTGTTGCAGGGACTTGAGCAGCAAGAGAATCTTGCGCTGCACGGTGACATCCAGCGCCGTGGTCGGCTCGTCGGCAATCAACAACTCCGGTTCGCAGGCCAGGGCCATGGCGATCATCACCCGTTGCCGTTGCCCGCCAGAGAGCTGATGCGGATAGGCTTTCAACCGTTCCTTGGGCTTTTGAATGCCGACCAGTCCGAGCAATTCGAGAATGCGCTGCTGCGCTTGCTTGCCGCCGAGGCCGCGGTGCAGCAACAGGGTTTCGCCGATCTGCTTTTCAATGGTGTGCAATGGATTGAGCGAGGTCATTGGCTCCTGAAAGATCATGGCGATGCGATTGCCGCGCAGCTCGCGCAAGACCTTCGGATCAGCACCGAGCAGTTCCTGCCCGCGATAGCGGATGCTGCCACGGGTTTGCGCCTCACTCTCGGGCAGCAGTTGCAGGATCGAATGCGCGGTCACCGATTTCCCCGAGCCCGATTCGCCGACCAGTGCCAGGCACTCACCGGGGCGGATATCCAGGCACAGGTCGCGCACCACGGTCTGGCCATGGAAGGCGACATTGAGGTTGCGGATTTCAATCAGGTTTTCTGTCATGGTCACGCTTCAGGATCGAGGGTCAAAAGCGTCACGTAACGCTTCGCCGATGAATACCAGCAAGGAGAGGATCAACGCCAGGGTAAAGAACGCGGTCAACCCGAGCCACGGTGCTTGCAGGTTCTGCTTGCCCTGACCGATCAGTTCACCCAGCGAGGCACTGCCGGCCGGCATGCCGAAGCCGAGAAAATCCAGCGCGGTCAGCGTTGAAATCGCGCCGGTCAGAATGAACGGCAGGTAGCTCAGCGTCGCGTTCATTGCGTTGGGCAGGATGTGCCGGAAGATCACCTTGCGGTCAGTCAGGCCCAGGGCGCGCGCGGCTTTGACGTATTCCAGATTGCGCCCGCGCAGGAACTCGGCGCGCACCACGTCCACCAGCGCCAACCAGGAAAACAGCGCCATGATCCCCAGCAGCCACCAGAAATTCGGCTCGACGAACCCGGAAAGGATGATCAGCAGATACAACACCGGCAGCCCCGACCAGACCTCAAGTACGCGCTGCCCGAGCAAATCGACCCAGCCACCGTAATAGCCCTGCAACGCGCCGGCGGCGATACCGATCAGCGCACTGACAAATGTGAGCATCAGGGCAAACAGAATCGACACCCGAGCACCAAAGATGACCCGCGCCAGCACATCCCGCGCCTGATCGTCGGTGCCCAGCCAGTTCACCGAAGTTGGTGGGCTCGGCGCCGGTTTGTTCAGGTCATAGTTGGGCGTGTCATCGCTGAACGGAATCGGCGGGAACAGCAACCAGCCGCCGTCCTTGCGAATCAGATTCTGCACGTACTCGCTGCGGTAATCGGCCTGAAAAGGCAGTTGCCCGCCGAACTCCTGTTCGGTATGGCGCTTGAACACCGGGAAGTACCATTGGCCCTGATAACTGACCATCAACGGTTTGTCGTTGGCGATCAATTCGCCACCCAGCGTCAGCAGGAACAGGCCGATGAACAGCCACAGCGACCACCAGCCACGACGGTTTTTCTTGAAGCGTTCGAAACGGCGTCGACCCAAAGGCGAGAGCTTGAACATCAGGCATTCCTCGCGGCAAAGTCGATACGCGGGTCGACCAGGGTGTAGCAGAGGTCGCCGATCAGTTTTATCAGCAGGCCGAACAGGGTGAAGATGAACAGTGAACCGAACACCACTGGATAGTCCCGCGATACCGCTGCTTCGTAACTCATGCGCCCAAGGCCATCGAGGGAGAAGATCACTTCGATCAGCAGCGAGCCGGCGAAGAACACGCTGATGAACGCCTGAGGTATGCCCGAGACCACCAACAGCATGGCGTTGCGAAACACGTGTCCGTACAGCACGCGGCGTTCGCTCAAGCCTTTGGCGCGGGCCGTTACTACGTACTGTCGGGTGATTTCATTGAGGAACGAGTTTTTCGTCAGGATTGTCAGCGTCGCGAAACCACCGATCACCAGCGCGGTGACCGGCAGCACCAGATGCCAGAAGTAATCGGCGATCTTTCCCAGCGTCGATAGCGATTCGAAGTTGTCCGAAACCAGTCCGCGCACCGGAAACCAGTTCAACGAAGTACCGCCGGCGAATACCACGATCAGGAACATCGCGAACAGGAACGCCGGCATGGCGTAACCGATGATGATCGCCGTGCTGCTCCAGATGTCGAAATGGCTGCCGTGGTGCACAGCCTTGCGGATGCCAAGCGGGATCGACACGAGATAGGTGATCAGCGTCGCCCACAGCCCGAGCGAAATGGTCACCGGCATCTTTTCCAGAATCAGGTCGGTGACTGTTGCACCACGGAAGAAGCTCTTGCCGAAGTCCAGTTGCGCGTAATTCTTCAGCATCAGCCACAGGCGCTCGTGGGCCGGTTTGTCGAAGCCGTACTGCTTTTCAATGTCCTTGATCAGTTGCGGATCGAGGCCACGGCTGGCGCGCGAAGCGTTGCTCGAGGTCTCGCCGGCTCCGCCGCCGACACTGGCGCCGCCAATGCCTTGCAGATGGGCGATGGCTTGTTCCACTGGTCCGCCGGGCGCGGCTTGGATGATGACGAAATTGACCAGCAGGATGATCACCAGCGTCGGAATGATCAGCAGCAGGCGCCGCAGTATGTAACCCCACATCAGTGCGGCCCTCCGGGTCTGCCGCGACTGATTTTCTCGGCGGTCATCTGCTGATTGGTCAGTGGCGTGCGGCTGATTTCCCACCAGCTCTCGATGGCTTCGTCGTTGCTCGCCTGCACCGTGGGAATGCCGAAGCGGTTCCACCACACGGTCGAGGTGCCCGGCGGGTAATAGTTGGGAATCCAGTAGTAATTCCATTGCAGCACCCGGTCCAGCGCATGGGCGTAATGCAGCATGTCCGATTGGGTCGAGGCGCGGATCAGGCCGTTGATCAAAGTGTCGACTGCCGGATTTTTCAGCACCATGTAGTTGTTCGCGCCCGGGTCGTTGGCCGCTGCCGAGCCGAAATAATTGAGCAACTCACCGCCCGGAGAAGTGGTAACGGGGTAGCCGGTGACGATCATGTCGTAGTCGCGACTCATCAGGCGATTGACGTATTGCGAGGCGTCGATGCGACGGATATTCAGCTCGATGCCGATCTGCTTCAGCGTGCGCTTGTAGGGCAACAGCAGGCGGTCCATGCCGTTCTGGCTGACCAGAAAAGTGAAGCTCAGCCGCTCGCCGGCGCCGTTGACCAGTTGATCGCCATCCGGTTTCCAGCCGGCCTGCTCCAGCAGTTGCAGGGCTTGCAACTGCTTGTCACGGATGATGCCGCTGCCGTCGGTCTTCGGCGCCTCGAAGACTTTAGTGAACACTTCTTCGGGAATCTGATCGCGCAGCGGTTCAAGAATTTCCAACTCTTTCGCATCGGGCAACTGCCGGGCGGCGAGATCGGTGTTGGAAAAGTAACTTTGCTGGCGGATATAAACGTTGCGCATCATCTGCCGGTTGCTCCATTCGAAGTCCCAGAGCATCGCGAGTGCCTGGCGTACCCGGCGGTCCTGGAACATCGGCTTTTGCAGATTGAACACGAAACCCTGGGCCGATTGCGGCGCTTCAGTGGCGAGGTGGGCCTTCTGCAAACGGCCATCGCTGAGGGCGGGACTGTCGTAGCCGATCGAATAGCCGGTCGCGGAAAACTCGCGGTTGTAGTCATAGGCACCGCCACGCAGCACCTGACGGGCGACGTCGGTGTCGCCGAAGTACTCGATACTGAAATGGTCGAAGTTGTACAGGCCGCGACTGACCGGCAGGTCCTTGCCCCACCAGTCGCCATTGCGTTCGAAAGTGATGCTGCGCCCGGAGTCGACCTTGCCAACCCGGTACGGCCCGCTGCCCAGCGGCGGCTCATAACCACCGCCGCCGGCGAAATCGCGACTCTTCCACCAGTGTTCGGGGAACACCGGCAGGGTCGCGATATCCAGGGGCAGGGTGCGGTTTTCGTTACTTTTGAAGTCGAAGCGCACGGTCAGTGGTGCCTCGATTTCGACGCCTTGGACGTCGGCAAACTGGGTGCGATAACGCAGGCTGCCCTGGGTCATCAGCAGGTTGTAGGTGTAGCGAACGTCCTCGGCGGTGATCGGTTTGCCATCGGCAAAACGCGCCTTCGGATTGATGAAGAAACGCAGCGACAGACCGTCTTCAGAGCGTTCCATTTTCTCCGCCACCAGACCGTACACCGTGTAGGGCTCATCCAGCGAGCGCTGGGCGAGCGGCGAATACAGCAGGCCGTCGATCTGCGTGACGCCGATGCCTTTGTCTATATAGGGCAGCAGATGATCGAAGTGGCCGATTTCGATTGCCGAGCGCCGCATCGTCCCACCCTTCGGCGCCTGCGGATTGGTGTAGTCGAAATGGCCGAAGCCGGCGGGGTATTTGGCCGGTTCGCCGTAAACGGTCAGTGCGTGTTGCGGGGCAGCGGTCGCACCGGCGGCACCCGTGAGCAGGGCGAGGGCGGTGAGCATCAGTGTGGGAAAAACCAGTCGCATCGTCAGCCTTGGAACGCAAAATCGATAAGCGCAAGTTGTACGCGAGCGGCGCGCCACTCGCCAGCCGTATATGTAACCGAAACACAACGGCCCACCAAAGGGTGGGCCGTTGTCAGCAACAGGACGACGAATCAGTCCTGACGGCTGGTGACTTCCAGCAGGTGGTAACCGAACTGGGTCTTCACCGGGCCTTGCACGACGTTGATCGGCGCGCTGAACACCACGGTGTCGAATTCCTTGACCATCTGGCCTGGACCGAACGAACCCAGGTCACCGCCCTGACGGCTGGATGGGCAGCTGGAGTTGGCTTTGGCTACATCAGCAAAATCGGCGCCGGCTTCGATCTGAGCCTTGAGTTCGTTGCACTTGTCTTCGCTGGAAACCAGGATGTGGCGGGCAGTGGCTTTGGCCATGGGGAATTCTCCGAACTGTTTCAATAAAAGGTGGAGCGTACCGGAATCAGTCGGTGAATTCTCGGCAAAGTTCCATTCTGATTTCCTGACTCTACTCAAAGATCCGCCGCACGCAGGCGCTGGGCATGCTCGACGTACAGCTCGATAGGGTCCGGCGAAGACGCGGTTACGCCCGGGCTGCGCCGCAAGCTCGCCAGGTGATCCATTGGATAATCAGAGCGGATCACTTGGCCGAGATGGCTACTGAAGCGTCCGACGAAGCCGTCATTCTGCTGGGGTTCGGTGGTGAAATATTGCGACAGGACCCGGCAGGTTGCTTGAACCGGATCCAGCGCCGGCAGCCTGGATTGCGCAACAACCCCGCTCCACGAGTAATAGCGCACGCCGTTGACTTGCTCCGGGCCGTGACCGCCCCAGGTGTGTGGCAGGCCTTGTGGGAATTTGTCATTGAATTGCCCGACGCCGACGGTGGTCAGTGCGTTGAGAGCAGCCACCGCATTCTGTGGCAGTGCCACGCTGCCACTGAGCAGCGACAACAAATCGGCAAATTGCGTCGCCACGTTTTGTGCAACGACCTCCGGCAGCTTGCCCGGGACCAGTGCCTTGCGCAGGAAGTCGGCGAGCTCCGAACCATGGTTCGGACCACTGACGGAGGTGACTGAAGCGACGACGTTTGGTGCAAGCGCTGCCGCATAGCGTGCAGCGAGTGCACCTTGACTGTGTCCTATAAGGTTGACTTTCTTCGCTCCTGTGCCTCGCAGCACGCAGGCCATCTGTGACAGTAATTGCTCACCCCGCATTTCATTGTCGTGGGTGGCCGAAAGGTGTGGAACAAACAATCGACAGCCAGCCGCTTTCATAGCGGATTTGACGTCATGGAACAGCTCGAAATGACCGATACGCTCGAACCCGAACAGACCGTGGACCAACAGGATGGGATAACGAGTTGTAGCATTCCGTTGCATGTTCTTACCTTTTTCGTAGAAGTTCATCGGGAAATCACCGAGCCACTCTAAAACACCCCTGTCGCTGAGGAAGTACGAAGAGGCTTCGCGTTGTGTTTGAAAATGGACTACGAGGCGTACGAAATTTCGGAGAGCTGTGAAATCCGAATCGGAAGTTCAGTGGGTCGTTTGTCGGCATAACCGCGTGAGTTCTGCTGTTGCCTACTATGCGAGTAGCGCTTGCGCCGTCGTCGCGGTGTATTCGGCTGACATCAAGAACATTCAAAGAAGTCCTCAATGTAGATGTCAGTGTCGCCATTCGGGGCGGCACGTTTTCCAGGGAGTGGAAACGAAAATGAATAGCCATGAAGTCGAGTTTTGCTGGCGGATGCGTCAGCCGATGGTTGCCGAAGTGTCCATCGAACCTCTTGTCGCGCCGATGATTGACGGGCTCAGAGGGAGCGTGTTGGATCCTTCACTGGTCAAAGCCGTCGTTCGCATTTCTCCTTATGCCAACATGAGCTGCGGCGATCAGTTGGTGTTGTATTGGGAGGGGCTGGATATCGAAGGCTTCGCCTATCAATACGAGAGTGTTCGATTCATCAGCCAGGCTCAGGTCGGCAGGGACGTAATCTTCGTCATCAAGGCCATGCATGTGGCTGCGCTGGATGGAGGCTCGCTGGAGGTTTACTGGACACTTCACAATGCGTCCGCGCCCAAGGCAGTGGAATCTGCACGCCTGCAACTGTCTGTGGGCGATATGCGCACGCAATTGTTGGCTCCACAGATCGAAGGCTCGGTAAACGGAGCGCTGGAGCCATCGCGAGTGGCAGAGGGCACCCTGGTGACTCTGCAGCCTTACGCGAGGATGTCGGCGGGTGATCGGGTGATGTTGTCCTGGCACGGCGATACCTCGCTCGAGATCTTTACCGACACATTGAACGTGGAGGCCTACTCCGTCGCGCAATGCCTGTCGTTCTGGGTGCCGGGGAGCTACATCGAAGCTCACCGAGGTGGTGAAGTGGTCGTCGCCTACCGTGTCGAACAACGCTGTGGAACGGTTCGAGCGTCCGAGCCTGCCACGGTTTTCCTAGGGCCTGCAGTGCGTGCGCAATTGCCTGCGCCGGATGTCGTCGAGGCAGTTGAAAACGTGTTGTCACTGAAGGATTCGGTCGACGGCGTTTCCGTTCTCATCGAAGGGGCGCAGGTGCAAGAGGATGAGTTGGTCTATCTCAAGTGTGACGGTGAGTTCTTCAGTCACCGGGATGATCTTGAAATTACGCGGGAGACGGCTGGTCAAGCGGTGTGTTTCATCGTCCCTCACCGGTTCTGGCGTGAACATCACGGCACAACGGTGCAGATCGCCTACACCGTGGAGCGTCTGGACGATGTCAGTCAGCAATCCCCTGTTAGGCAGATCAGCGTGGAGGCTTTGCCAGTGAATGCCGGCCCTCCGCGCTTTGAATGAGCGGGAGGGCGGTTCGATCAACGTTTGGCTTGTGCGACGCGTCGTGCGGCATCGGTCAGCAATCGCTCAGTTGCATCGAAGCCGAGGCAGCCGTCGGTGATCGATACGCCGTAGCTTAGAGAACTGCTCAGCGGCTGGCAGCCTTCGAACAGGTGAGATTCCAGCATCATGCCGATCAGCGAGTGGTTTCCACGCAGGCGTTGTTCAAGGACGTCATTGAACACCGCTGGCTGGCGCAGTGGATCCTTGCCGCTGTTGGCATGGCTGCAATCGACCATGATCCTGCTGGGGATCTTCAGTCGGCTGAGCTCGGCGCTGATGTTGGCCACGCTGGTTGCATCGTAGTTCGGCCCTTGATGGCCACCGCGCAGCACGATGTGGGTGTCAGCGTTGCCGGCTGTCTGCACGATCGCCGGATGCCCTTGGCTGTCGACGCCGAAGTGTCGATGCGGATGGGCTGCCGAGCGCATGGCGTCGACAGCAACGGCGGCGCCGCCGTCGGTGCCGTTCTTGAAGCCCACCGGCATGTTCAGGCCGCTGGCCATTTCGCGGTGGATTTGCGATTCGGTGGTGCGGGCACCAATGGCCACCCAGCTCAGCAGGTCATCAAAGTAGTTGGCGGCCATGGGTTGCAGGAGTTCGGTAGCGACCGGTAGTCCGAGCCGGATCATTTCCAGCATCAGTTCGCGCGACAGCGTCAGACCGGCAGCCATGTCGTCAGAGCCGTCCAGATGCGGATCGTAGGCCAGACCTTTCCAGCCGATCGTCGTTCGCGGCTTTTCGACGTAAGCACGCATGACCAGCAGCATTTCACCGCTGACATCTTCGGCCAGTCGAGCAAGTTTGCTGGCGTATTCGATTGCCGACTGCGGATCATGGATGGAGCAGGGGCCAACGATGACCAGCAGGCGCGGGTCTTCACCGTCGAGGATGGCGCGCACCGCCTGGCGATGGGCATTGACCTGCTGATGCAGGGAGTGGCTGAGCGGTAATTGCTGTTTGAGCTGCAACGAGCTGGGCAGACGCAGGGTCAGCGCTTCGTTGGCAGAATCGAGGGTGGACAGCGGCAAAGCGGAAACTGAAGAGTTCATGTTCGGTCTTCCTGGGCGGATGGCGGGTTTTTCCCGCGCACTCGGCCCTACTGGGGTGTTCGACAAATGGCCGTACTGGCTAGGCATGTGTGTTTGCCACCTGTGGGTGACCGATCGGAGGCGGCAGGCTGTCCCGAGCGGAGGCTGGTAAATCGCCAGGCGCTAAAGCTGTCGTAACGGTAATAAGTGGCGTAGTTCATGGTGTAATCCTCGAAATGTGGTGTGTCGCTGAAAGTGATGGGCCTGAAAAAACAAAACCCCCGGTCGGGAGGCCGACCGGGGGTTGAGAAATCTCTGGTAGGCGACCCGTTATCATGGGCGCCGTTTGGGTATCAGGCGCGCCAGTGGCTAAACCAATACCCAAAATAAAAGTTGTCTGGAGCGCAGGCGTCGTTCACCCGCGCAGCCGCAATCGAGCGCGAGGCGCTGGCGATGCAAGACTGTGAAGGGGCGTTGAACATGGTCTGTCTCCGATGAATACGCGGAGCTTACTCGACGCTGATACGCGTCAGCAATCAGAAAATGCTATTGCGTGCCGAGCGAAACGGCTATCACTGGCAAACGATCTGGTTAAAGTACATTTTTACGATTGGAGAGAGCTGAATGAGTTATCGAATTCGGCATGCCACCCATGATGATCTTGCTTTTGCGCGGGACCTGACCTGTCGCAACATGCTGCGCTATTACATTGACCACGATCTGTTGTGGCAGGACGAGGCATTCGACGCAGGCTGGCAGCATCGTGAGAACTGGATGATCCTTCAGGATGAACTGCTGATCGGCTTTGTCAGTCTGAGCCAGGATGCCCGAGCGCTGTACATACGCGAATTGCAGATTGATCAGCCCTGGCAAGGGCAGGGCGCCGGTTCCTGGGCCATTGATCAGGTTATCCAGATGGCTCGGCAGGCAAGGCGACCGGCACTGCGGCTGACAGTGTTTGACAATAACCCGGCGCAAAAACTGTATGCATCTAAAGGACTGCACATCGTGGGCAGGGATGAGTGTTTCCTCAGAATGCAGCTCGATTTGAGTACAGCTGTGCTCTGAAACCCACAGCCGGCCAGCCCTGAATGACGAATTGAAACTTTTTAAATGCGGCTTTCCGCTAGGTCTGTCTGGCACTTTTTGCTAAGGTGTCCGGCATCCCAATAAGACCATATCGCGAGGTGTCTGCTTGATTAGGGTGCTAGTGGTCGACGACCATGATCTCGTTCGCACAGGCATTACACGAATGCTGGCCGATATCGATGGCCTGCAGGTGGTGGGTCAGGCCGAGTCAGGTGAAGAGTCCCTGATCAAAGCCCGTGAATTGAAGCCTGACGTAGTGCTCATGGACGTCAAGATGCCCGGCATCGGCGGCCTCGAAGCCACGCGGAAACTGCTGCGCAGCCACCCGGACATCAAGGTGGTTGCCGTTACGGTGTGCGAGGAAGACCCTTTCCCGACGCGTTTGCTGCAGGCCGGCGCCGCCGGTTACCTGACCAAGGGCGCGGGTCTGCCGGAGATGGTTCAGGCCATTCGGCTGGTTTTCGCCGGGCAGCGTTACATCAGTCCGCAGATCGCTCAGCAGCTGGCGATCAAATCATTCCAGCCAACCAATGATTCGCCGTTCGATGCCTTGTCGGAGCGGGAAATCCAGATTGCCTTGATGATTGTCGGCTGCCAGAAGGTCCAGATCATTTCCGACAAGTTGTGCCTGTCGCCGAAAACCGTGAACACCTACCGCTACCGCATTTTCGAGAAGCTTTCGATCAGCAGCGACGTCGAGCTGACACTGCTCGCGGTGCGTCACGGCATGGTGGATGCCAGCGCCTGACCATGACCGAGACATTTGATTCCAGTGCTTTCCTGTCGACCGTCAGCGGTCGCCCGGGCGTCTATCGCATGTTCGACAGCGAGGCGCGCCTGCTGTATGTCGGCAAAGCCAAAAACCTGAAGAAACGTCTGGCGAGCTACTTTCGCAAGACCGGGCTGGCGCCGAAAACGGCTGCACTGGTCGGGCGTATCGCTCAGGTCGAGACGACCATCACCGCCAACGAAACCGAAGCGCTGCTGCTGGAACAGACGCTGATCAAGGAGTGGCGCCCGCCGTACAACATCCTGCTGCGCGACGATAAATCCTATCCGTACGTGTTTCTCTCCGACGGACAGTTTCCGCGCCTGAGCATCCATCGCGGCGCAAAAAAGGCCAAGGGCAAGTATTTCGGCCCCTATCCGAGTGCCGGCGCCATACGTGAAAGCCTGAGCATCCTGCAAAAAACCTTTTTCGTCCGTCAGTGTGAAGACAGCTATTACAAGAACCGCACCCGTCCGTGCCTGCAATACCAGATCAAACGCTGCAAGGCACCATGCGTGGGCCTGGTCGAGCCTGACGTCTACGCCGAAGACGTACGCCACTCGGTGATGTTCCTCGAAGGTCGCAGCCACGCGCTGACCAACGAGCTGTCCACCGCGATGGAAGAGGCAGCGATCAATCTCGAATTCGAACGCGCGGCCGAATTGCGCGACCAGATTGCCTTGCTGCGCCGGGTGCAGGACCAGCAGAGCATGGAAGGCGGAACCGGCGATATCGACGTTATTGCCGCATTCGTCAACCCAGGCGGCGCCTGTGTCCACCTGATCAGCGTGCGCGGCGGGCGCGTGCTCGGCAGCAAGAATTTCTTCCCGCAGGTCGGCATTGAGGAAGACGTTTCCGAGGTCATGGCAGCGTTCCTCGGTCAGTACTACATCAGTAGCCCCGAACGCGATCTGCCGAGCGAACTGATCGTCAACGTGGTTCACGAAGACTTCCCGGCGTTGATCGAAGGGATTCACACCTTGCGCGGCCGTGAGTTGGCCATCAGTCATCGGGTGCGCGGTACCCGTGCGCGCTGGCAGCAACTGGCGGTGACCAACGCTGAGCAAGCGTTGGGCGCGCGTCTGGCCAACCGTCAGCACACCGCCGCGCGATTCGATGCGCTGGCTGAAGTGCTGAATCTGGATGAACCGCCGCAACGCCTGGAATGCTATGACATCAGTCATTCCAGCGGCGAAGCCACGGTGGCCTCCTGCGTGGTGTTCGGGCCGGAAGGCGCGATCAAGTCGGATTATCGCCGCTACAACATCGAAGGCGTCACCGCCGGCGACGATTACGCGGCCATGCACCAGGCGTTGACTCGCCGCTTCAGCAAACTCAAGGACGGCGAGGGCAAGTTGCCGGACATCCTGCTGGTCGACGGTGGCAAAGGCCAATTGTCGATGGCCCGTGATGTGCTGAACGAACTGGCCGTACCGGATCTGATTCTTTTGGGCGTGGCCAAGGGCGCCACGCGCAAGGCCGGTTTCGAAACGTTGTATCTGAATGATGCAGCGCACGAGTTCACCTTGCGCGGCGATTCACCCGCCTTGCACCTGATTCAGCAGATCCGCGATGAGGCGCACCGCTTCGCAATTACGGGGCATCGCGCTCGTCGCGGCAAGACCCGCCGAACCTCAACGCTGGAAGGCGTGGCAGGGGTAGGGCCGACACGTCGCCGTGACCTGTTGAAACATTTTGGTGGATTGCAGGAGCTGTCTCGTGCAAGCATCGAAGAGATCGCCAAAGCCCCGGGGATCAGTAAAAAGCTCGCTGAGTCGATTTATGCGAACCTGCATAGTGAGTAGAATGCCCCTTCACCTCGTAGCCAGTTGTGCCGATGAATATCCCTAATCTGATTACCGTTCTACGCGTCCTGCTCATCCCGATCTTTATTTTGCTGTTCTATCTGCCCTACGAATGGAGTTACATGGCCTCCGCTTCGGTGTTCGCCTTCGCGGCCGCAACCGACTGGCTCGATGGTTACCTGGCGCGCCGACTGGAGCAAAGCACACCGTTCGGGGCGTTTCTCGATCCGGTCGCCGACAAGCTGATGGTCGCTGTTGCCCTGGTCTTGCTGGTACAGGAACACGGCAATCTCTGGCTGACGCTGCCAGCGGCGGTCATCATCGGTCGTGAGATCGTGATTTCGGCACTGCGCGAATGGATGGCCGAACTCGGCGCCCGGGCACAGGTGGCCGTTTCCAATCTCGGCAAATGGAAAACCGCTGCGCAGATGCTCGCGCTGGTGATTCTGCTGGCTCATCCAAAGGCATTCAGCTTCTGGGTCGTGCTCGGTTATACGCTGCTGATCGTATCGGCAGGGCTGACCCTGTGGTCGATGGTTCAATACCTTCGCGCCGCCTGGCCGCACCTGAAGACCGATGTCGAAAAGAAATAAAAGTTTTTTGAATCAAGGGGTTGACGGGGCATCTTAATTCTATAGAATGCGCCACACCAAGCGGGAATAGCTCAGTTGGTAGAGCACGACCTTGCCAAGGTCGGGGTCGCGAGTTCGAGTCTCGTTTCCCGCTCCAATTTGTACAGTGTTTGTTGTTGTGCTACTGACAGCGAATACTTTGAGGCCGAGTAGCAAAATGGTTATGCAGTGGATTGCAAATCCACCTACGCCGGTTCGATTCCGACCTCGGCCTCCACTATCAAAAACCCCGTAGATCAATGATCTACGGGGTTTTTTGTTGTCTGCAAAAAAAGTGGTGTTCACCTGTTTGCCCAGGGTCAATCAGTCAAGCACGATCCGGTCTGAATGTGGCTGGCACCTTCCACCGTCAGATTCGAGAAAAAGATGCAGCCAATGAGCCGCGCGAACAGCGTCAATGTCTCTGCGAGATCGGGGTTGTCAAACAGAACAGCCCTTGAGTCCAGAGCACATAAGGCACCCCAGAGTCTCCCGTCCGGCAGGAAAACAGGCGCGCCTGCGTAGCTTTCAATCGAATATTGCTTCACCACAGGACGTGACGAAAGTCGTCCATCCTGGCTGATTTGTGGAAGGAAGAGGGCTTGCGGATTTCGTCGAAACTCACTGCAAAGGGTGGTTTCCAGATCCAGCGTATCGCCGACATTTATTCCCAGTTCAATCGGATCGTACGCCGAACAAACGATCCACTCTGTTTCAGTGAATTTTGCGATGCCGGCAAAGCGTGTACCGGTCAGACGGGTGACAAGTTGCAGGATATTGGTGGTCGCTTCGATCTCGGCGATCGCCGAGCGCTCCTCTTGGCTTAAAGACGCTTTTAGAACGGTGTCACTCATTTGCATGGAATCAAATCTCCTGATTGCTTGTACATCCCTGAGCACTGCTCTGGTGACGTTCTGTGAGGCGTGATCGTGGTTGAAGGGGGGGGCGTGCTGATTACCCTTTGATTATTGATTTCGGCGCCATCCTTTAGCGTAGACATCCCGTCCAGACTTGGGTTGCCTGCTCATAATCTCAATGGATGAATCATCTGTCACCCGTGCAGCTACGGTGATAGTGAGCATTTGAATCTTTTGTGTTTATCGCCCCAATTTCCAGTCTGGTTGCTGCGATTTGCCACTAACCTCGGCGTCTACTTCAAGCAAACTCCGTAGCTCCCTGATTTCTGAGGCTTTTTGATTTTTCGCGGTCAGCAATATTTAGTTCTCAAATCACGCACTCCAAACTTGCTTCACCGGGACGTGATGTATATATTCCCCGCTCGGCTTTTCAAGCGGCCATCCTGTCAGGATCGCAACCGCAAGGCTGAGCAAAGCAACACCGCGCTACCGCCCGAATGGCGAAACTGGTAGACGCATGGGACTTAAAATCCCCCGCTCGTAAGGGCGTGCCGGTTCGATTCCGGCTTCGGGCACCATGAATATCAAGGGCTTGCATGACATATGTCATGCAAGCCCTTATTTTTTGTGCGGTGGAAATGTTTTCCACGCTCCTGACTGGCCATTCCGTCACCGTCTGGTGCCTGGACATCCACTCCTTTCTTCAGCGTCGATTGCATCCATCAGCGAGTAAGCGTTTCCGGGGCCACAACCCACACACTACATGGCATTTTGTACAACAGATGCTCCACCGTGCTGCCAACCAGTCTGCCTATTCCTCGATGAGTGACGCGGCCCATTACGATCACATCGATGTCGTACGCATCGGCATAGCTGGAAAGCACCTTGGCGGGATCGCCCAGAATCATGTGCTGGTTTTCTGCTGGAATGTTGTTGCGTGCAGCCAGCGCCTGGAAAGCTTCGCCCTGGGCCTCGAACAGTTTCTTGGCTGCGCTGGAAGAAAAGATCGCGGACGCGTTATTGAAGCCGAATTCGGCAGCGCTGATCGATGACAGGTCATGGGCATAAATCACGTCCAGGCTGCCATTGCAGACACTGGCCAGTCTTGCTGCTTCGCGCAGGATCCGATCGTTGAGGCCCTGGTATTGGCCCTCACGATGGAAAGGGTCGACCGCCGCGACGATTCGGCGTGGCAGTGCGTTTTGAGCGTGGCTGACAAAATGCAGCGGCACCGGGCATTCGCGCAACAGATGGATGTCCAGCGGGGTGAACATCAGTCGCGACAAAACTGATTCGTGCTCCAGAGCCTTTATAAGGACAGCCATCGGCTGTTCCTTCAAATGAATGAGGATTTCCTTCAAAGGATTGTCCACCCAGACGACCTCGGTGGTGACGGTCACCCCGATCTTGCGCAGCGGCCGGGCCTGGTCTTCGAGCCATTGATGATGGCGTTCGACATAGCCCAGACGCATCTGCTCCAGGGCTTGCTCGTTGACCATTCCTGCGGTCGCCAGGCCCTCCAGATAATCAAACGCGACAATATGCAGTGCGGCATCCGACGCTTTGGCCAGGGAGGCGGCGCGGTCGAACGCCGGACTGTTTTTCATCAGCGGCGACACGACCAGCATGAAACGCGATTGCTCAGACATGACAGGACTCCCGAGGGTGGTCACCCAGGCATTGCGCTGCATGCCTGGAGTGAGTAGTGGCGCATGCGCTTATCCTGGAGCGAGCCAGCAGGGCGGGGTTGATATTTATCAACCAGACGTCAGCGCGTGGTCGTGAGCGGATGTATGGTCGAGCAAGACCACTGATCCTCGGATAGTTGACCATTATCAACTACGACCCTGCCGCCGCGGCTCAAGCTCTGCTCTGCACTCACCTGTCGGCGGAGGGAAAGCCATCATGGCCACCATGAAAGCCGCAATATTCGTTGAAAAAAACCGCATCGTGCTCGATGACAAGCCGATTCCCGAGGTCGGGCCGCTGGATGCGTTGATCCGCGTGACCACCACCACCATTTGCGGCACCGACGTGCATATCCTGCGCGGCGAATACCCAGTGGCCAGAGGACTGACCATCGGCCACGAACCGGTCGGAATTATTGAGCGATTGGGCTCGCAAGTACGCGGTTTTGTCGAAGGGCAGCGGGTGATTGCCGGTGCCATCACCCCCAGCGGGCACAGTTATGCGTGCCTGTGTGGCTGCGGCTCGCAGGACGGCCCGGACACCCGGCACGGCTTCAAGGCCATCGGCGGCTGGAAGTTTGGCAACACGATCGACGGTTGCCAGGCCGACTACGTGTTGGTGCCGGATGCACAGGCCAACCTGTGCCCGATCCCCGATGAGTTGAGCGATGAACAGGTGCTGATGTGCCCGGACATCATGTCCACCGGGTTCTCGGGGGCCGAGCGCGGCGAGATCGCCATCGGCGACGCTGTCGCGGTATTTGCATTGGGCCCGATCGGCCTCTGCGCCGTGGCCGGAGCACGGCTGAAGGGCGCCACGACGATTATCGGTGTCGACGCGGTGCCCGAACGCATGGCCATGGCGCGCCAACTGGGCGCGACCCATACCGTCAATTTCAAGGACGGCAATGTGGTGGAGCAGATCATGGCGTTGACCGATGGCCGTGGCGTGGATGTGTCCATTGAAGCACTGGGCACCCAAGGCACGTTCGAGTCGGCGTTGCGTGTGCTGCGTCCGGGTGGGCGCTTGTCCAGCCTTGGGGTGTATTCCAGCGATCTGCACATCCCGCTCGGCGCGTTTGCCGCCGGATTGGGGGATTTCAGCATCGTTTCCACCCTGTGCCCGGGCGGCAAGGAACGCATGCGTCGCCTGATGGCGGTGGTGCAGAGCGGCGCCGTCGATCTGTCACCGCTGGTGACTCACCGTTTCAGACTGGACGACATCGAGCAGGCCTATGAGTTGTTCGCTCATCAACGCGACGGAGTCATGAAAGTCGCAATCACTCCTTGAAAGCACCTTGGCGTGCCGCTGAAACCGGGGTTTGCATGAACATCAAGATCACTGAAAAACACGCTCCCCACGGCTGGGTCGTGCACATGGATGACTGGGATGTGGGCTTCAGGAGCCTCAAGGCTGCGCAGGAATTTGTCGAGGTGCTTGAGGCCCGTATCAACGCCCCTCACGAGTGGCCGAATGCGTTTGCCCAGCCGTTGCCAGCAAGGCCGGCAACGGCTCGCCGCATCAGCGCAAGTGTTGAATGCTCGCCATAAGCCGAGCAGGGTGCGCAAACCCTGCGGGACGCTACCCATGAATGAGGTTTTTGATCTGTCCGGCGCCGCTGCGGCATTGGGGATCGGCATGCTCATCGGTCTTGAGCGTGAACGGCACAAGGGTACTGGCGATGCGCGACACTGCGCCGGCTTGCGCACGTTCGCCATTACCGCGCTGTTGGGATATGTCGCGCTACAAGTCGGCGGTGGCCTGTTGCTGGGGATCATCGCTGTCTGTGTCACGTTGCTGACCAGCGTCGCGTACTGGCGCAGCCAGAGCGACGATCCCGGGTTGACCAGCGAGGTGGCGTTGATCGCGGTGCTGGTTCTGGGCGCGTTGTGCGCAACCGCGCCGGCGCTGGCCATTGCCCTTGGCGTGGTGATCGCGGGCCTTTTGGCGTATCGCCAGGCGCTGCATCACTTTGCCAACAGCCAGTTGTCCGAAACGGAAATGCGTGATGGCCTGATCCTGCTGATCGCAGCGCTGGTGATACTGCCTTTGGCACCGGACCGATATATCGGCCCGTACGCCGCGATCAATCTGCGCACCATTTGTACCGTGACGGTGTTGCTGATGCTGGTCGGCGCGTTCGGCCACATTGCCGTGCGCGCCTTGGGCTCGCGTTATGGCTACGTCATCAGCGCGATTGCATCCGGCTTCGCCTCCAGTACCGTGACGATCGCGACCATGGGCCAACGCCTTGCCCATGAGCCGGACAACATCCGCATCCTCAGCGCCGCTGCGATTTTTTCCAATCTCGCGACGGTGATACAGATCGGCCTGATCCTGACGATGGTTGATGCGGATCTGCTGAACAGTGTATGGGCGCCACTGCTTTTCGGCTTGATCGCTACGTTGTTGTACGGCGCCTGCCTGATGTTCCCCGACCCCACGCGAGGGAGCCGCAGCAAGCCGGTCGACACGGCAGGGGCGTTCAATCTGAAACTCGCGGTCATCGTGACACTGACCCTTACCGGCATCACATTCGTCTCATCGGCCATGCTCAGCCACTTTGGTCAGGCAGGCTTGTGGCTGACCGCAATGCTTTCGGGCTTTGCCGATGCGCACTCTGCCACAGCGTCCATCGCCAGCCTGGCCAAGGCGGGCCAGGTGCCTTATGACTCGATAGCGGTGCCAGCGCTGATTGCCGTCAGCAGTAACTCGGTGAGCAAATGCGTGGTGGCGTGGGTCAGCGGCGGCAGGCGTTTCGCTGCCTGCGTGATCCCGGGCCAGGTATTGCTGACCTTGGCCATGTGGGCGGGCAATGTGCTGTTTTGAGCGCGATCGGTGCTCTTGCTGATAAAGATCAAGCTGCCAATGGCCACAGCATTCACCCTGAAGTCTGTTTCTCCTGGCTGGCCGCATACCGAGGTATCCAATGTCACAGACTCCGCGTTTACTGTTGATCGCTCCTTCAGCCATGGAGCGCACGCCCGCGTTCGAGCGCGCGGCTGCACTGGCCCAGGCCATGCAGTTGCCGCTGCACATCGTGGCCTTCGACTACTTGCAGGCGCTGGCCGTGGCAGGGCTGTTTGCCCCCGAGCAGATCCGCCTCGCCCGCGATGGTTATCTGCGCACTCACCGGCAGTGGCTCGCAGAGCAGGCTTCATTGCTGGCGAGGCATCAGATCATGGTCACCAGCGAGGTGATGTGGGTTCAGGATCCCTTCGCCGAGATCCTGCAGTTCATCAACGAGATGCCGTTGCTATTGATCATCAAGGATGTGCAGCACGAGTCCGTGCTGGAGCGTATTTTCTACACCCCGCTGGACTGGCAACTGTTACGCGATTGCCCGGTGCCGGTGCATCTGGTGACCGACGACACTCATCCGCGCCCACGCCGTGTGCTGGCCATCGTCGATGTCTTGCGCAGCGAAGAGCAGGACTGCCTGTTCAACGATCAAATCATCGATGCCGGCGCCCAACTGGCCGCGCAGTGCGATGCCGGTCTTGATGTGGTGCATGTTTACGACTGGACGGCGGTTTACGCCACGGAAATGGGGTTCGGCGCATTGCCGTTGGCCACCGGGATTCATGAAGCGCTGGGCACTGCGCAGCATGAGGCATTTACGGCCTTGGCCGAGCGCCACGGCGTGCCGGTCTCATGCCGGCACTTCATCGAGGGCGCACCGGTGCGCAGTATCTGCGGGTTCGCCATCGACAAGCAGATTGATGTCATTGTCATGGGCACAGTGCAGCACCACGGCTTGAGCAAGTTGTTAGGCACCACCGCCGAACAGCTGCTGCATCGGGCACCTTGCAGTGTGCTGGCGATCAAGCCGCAACCCACACTGCAATCCTGAGACACGATCGCCCCGAGGTGAATCGTTGGCCGACTCACCTCAGGGCGATTCATTTACAGGTCAAGACGATGAATGACCTGGCGTGCGTCGTCAGGATCATTGTGGGTTTCGAAGCCCAGGCTTTTGGCCAGGTCGCGCATCGCCGCGTTACTGGCGGCATCGACTGAGTACATCTGGCGGAATCCGTTGCGGCGGGCTGCCTTGATCAGATGCTCCATCAGCAACGTGCCCAAGCCCAGGTGCTGCCATTCATCGGCGACCGTCACCGCGCACTCGCATTGATGGGCGCCTGTGCCGGCATAGCGGCTGATGCCGATTTCGATCAACTTGCCGTTCTCGTGAACCAGTGCAATGAAGGCGGTGCGCTGTTTGTTATCGGTGTCCATCAACTGGTCGAGCAGAGCGGTGCCGGGTTCGCTGATCTGGGCGAGAAAACGCATGTGCCTGGATTCGGGGGACAGGCGCTTGATGAAGTCGTATTCGCGCAGGCGATCCTTCTCCCTGAGCGGCCGGATCAGGACATGGCGGCCGTCCTTGAGCGCCTCAATCCAGTATTGTCCGGCGACCGCCGCATAAGCGGCCACGGCCTGATCGTTGTGGTCTTTGACGGTGAGCATGGTCATTCTCCATCCGGTTCGAGAGGCTGGCGGGCGTTGAAAAAAGCGTCCGCTTGCCTTCCTTCTACGCGGTTGCCCACGGCGACATCTGATCTACATCAGACGCCTCTTTCATTGACCCGGGTTTGATGTAAATCAACGCCCGGCCAGGGCGAGCGGGCGCAGTCTTGAAGCCTGCCGGCCCAGCGCGCCGGTGCCGAGCGGAGGTGTGTGATGGGCCAATATGAACGTCTGTTGCTGGTCGCTGACCAGACGCTGCATCAATCAGCGGCGATGCTGCGTGCCATCGCGCTGGCCAAGGCGAGCGGGGCGGCGCTGGATGTGCGGGCCTTTGTCTCGCCGGTGCCCGTCACCCATCTGTGGGAGGAAAAAATCGATGACGTGGATGCTCAGCGCTATCAGCGGCGCTACCGTCGCTGGGTGGCCGATGAGCTCGAGCAGCTCAGTAACCAGGGGTTGGACGGCACGGTTGATGTGGTCTTCTCCAGCCATCCGCTGCTGGACATCCTGAAGACCGTCCATGTGCTCAAGCCCGACCTGTTGATCAAGGATGTGCGACTGGAACCGGCGCTCAAGCGCGTGTTCATCACGCCGCTCGATTGTCACCTGCTGCGTGAGTGTCCGGTCCCCGTGCATCTGGTCAATCAGATTCGCTATGCGTTGCCGCATCGTGTCGTGGCAGCCGTGGACCCGTTCGATCCGGATACCCAAATCAGTGGCTTGAACGACGTGATCATACGATCGGCGAACACTTTGGCGTTGCAATGCGACGTGCCGTTGCACCTGCTCTGCGCCTACGATTTGTCCGCTGCCTTCAACGGCGAAGCGCCAGTGGTCAACGGTGGCTGGAACGAAGATTTGGCGAACGAACTGCGTCAGACACTGCATCAGGCTTTTGTCGCCCTTGCCGATCGCCACGGCGTGCCCCCTGAGCGTCGACACTTCGTCATGGGCCATCCAGTGCAGGTCATCAATGAGTTCGTCGAGCAGTACCTGGCCGACGTGGTGGTGATGGGCACGGTTCATCGCGTGGGCATCGAACGCGTGATCGGCAGCACCACCGAGCGCGCCTTGTATTCGGTGCCGGGGAGCATTCTGGCGGTGAGGAAAGAGCCTGTGCGGTGAGCATGATCGCAGCGTAGCGAGCCGGCCTGTTCGCTGGCCCGCTAGGGTATTGCATAGATCCTGAAGAGCTTTTTGGCGGCACTGTTGGCGCCGCCCAGATGTTTGTCGAATGCCTGTTCAATTTCGCCGGATCGGTACATTTCACTCAGCGCCGTGTCGACCAGCAGACGAAAGTCCTCATCCTCTCGATCCACTGCCATCGCCGTCGGTGCGTACTCGAAAATCCGCTCCAGCAGCACCAGGTTGCCCGATGGATAATTTCTGGTCAGCAGATGTTTGAGCATCATGCGTTCAGCGAAGAAGGCATCGGCTTTGCCATTGGCAACCAGATTCAGACCGGCTTCTGCGTTTTCTACGGTGACCAGCGTGGCTACCACACCCAGCAATCGCATCTGCTGTTGTATCCACGTTTCGGTGACCCCGCCGGCGATGGCGGCATACGTCTGGTTGGCCAGACCACGGTTCACCGTGGCTCGCCACGTTGGTCCGGTATGGGCCACTTTGCCATTCAGCACATTGAGCAAGGTTTCGGACGCATCCTGGCGCACCACAGCCGAGAGGCCAGCGGTGTAAATCGGCACCGAGTAACTGACGATCCTGCGCCGCGCCAGCGTGGGTGGGGTCGGAGTACAAAGAATGTCGATCCTGCCGGAACTGACAGCGCTCATCTCGTCGTTGAGCGAGACCGCTTGGTACTGGATTTTCAGCGCCGGCAGATTCAGATCGATCCTTACCCTCTCGGCTATTTTCAGACAGAGATCGATGGCATAGCCGCTGGCTTTATCGGCGGCCTGATCACTGAACGGCATGAAGTCAGGCACGTAGCCAAGGGTGATCGCTTGACTGGCACGGATGCGCTCCAGCGTGTTGCCATGGGTCACTACCGGTAGCAGCGCAAGGACGCAGGCGAGCAGCAGGTGGTGGGCTCTGATCAGTTTCACGTTCATGCGCGCGGTTCCTCGAATTCAGATATCTGTGCTGTACCGAAGACTTCGATCAAGGGTTATCAGGCCGGGGGCCGACAGGCGCAGGGGCATCGACAAAACGTTTGGCAAGGAAACCGTAAAGCAGGTAGCCGAACACCAGGACCAAGATGCCGCCGAACACCGCGTCCTTGCCGCAGGCATACAGCGCATACAAGGAATAGGCCACGGCAACCACTAACAGCAGGGTATTGCGCGTGTATACGGCTGCGCTGACTCTGGCTTTGTACATCATGACCAGCAGCCCGGTGGCTGCCGTCACATAGGGAATCAGGTTGGTCACCGCCGCGAGGCTGACGAGTTTTCCAAACTGCGCGCTCGCGTTCGGCGAAATGGTCGACAGCGCCATCAAGGTCTGCAGGACGCCGCAGACCAGCATCCCGACGATGGGGGCGTTGCGTGCGCTGACCTTGCTGAAGAGTTTTGGAAACATGCCCTGATCAGCGGTCACCTTGGCCGTTTGCGCCAATGTGAACTGCCAGCCCAGCAGCGAGCCAACACAGGCCATTACCGCGAGCGCCATGATGATGTTGCCGACCAGGGGATTGAACATGTGCGCATAAACGAGCGCGAAAGGCGCTGACGAGTTGGCCAGTTCGGCGTTGGGAATAATGCCCTGAATGACCGTCGTCGATAGCACATAGACCACCGCTGCCCCCAGTGTCCCGAACAGACAGGCCAGCGGTACGGTGCGCTTGGGGTTTTCCACCGCATCTGAGGCCTGGGCTGCCGACTCCATGCCGAGAAACGCCCAAAGCGTGAGGGGAATCGCTTTGCTGATGGCCTCGGATATTGGCAGTTGGTTCGGGTTCCAGGCGGCGATGATCAGCTCCGGTTTGAACCAGAACCAACCGATGATGCTCAAGCCCGCTACAGGAATGATCACCCCCCACACCGTAACTGCACCAATCCTGCCGGTGATGCCTGGGCCGCCGAAATTCGCCACGGTGGTCAGCCAGAGCAGGCCGACCGTCCCCACGAATAAAGGAATGGCGCCGCTTCCCAGCCAAGGCATGAACGACGTCATGTAGCCCACTGCCGAAATGGCCACCGCCACGTTGGCGATGGCCAGCGACAGGAAGTACAGGTACGAGCACAGAAAAAAGCCTGACTTTGCATGCGCCTCTTCGGTGTAGGCGGATAGCCCGCCTGAGCGCAGGCAGAAGATTCCGCACTGGGAAAAGCAGTACGCGATGGCCATGGAGCCGACAGCGGTGACGATCCATGACAGCAATGAAACAGCCCCGAGTTGGGCCATGCTCGTCGGCAACATGATGATGCCTGAGCCCATCATGTTCACCGTCACCAGTGTGGTGAGCCCCATGAGGCTCATTTTCTTGCTTGAGTCGGCCATCGGAGTTCCCTCGATTTGCGCAACGCGTCACCGCTCAGCCATCGAACGCACTGGGAGACAGGCTCAGGCTGCCGACGAAAACGGCGACGGGCTATCTGAGCAACTGCCTGAAAAGGCTCATGCGCCTGCCCATTCCTTGTGCTGTGAGGGTTGTTCGGGCAGACGCTTGATCACGTTTTCCTCACAACCCTAGTCGCGGCAGACGGTGGCATTTCTGACAATTATCAATTAATCCGATTTGCCAGCCGTGACACCCATGGATTGGCACTCAAGCCATGGAGCAGCACGCTGAGTAAAACGGTACAGGCCGCCACGGCTACCAACGTCCGACCGGTTTGCAGAGGGTAGTCCAAAATCATTATGGCGAAGACGATGCTGGCCAAACCTCGCGGGCCGAACCAGCCGATGAACAGGCGGGTTTCGAAGTCGAAGCCGGTTCCCGCCAGGCTGACAAGTACCGGCACGATGCGAATCACGGTCAGACTGAGCAGCGCATACAGCCAGACATCGACCGTGAATCTGCTCCAGACCGAAGGGATCACCAGCGCGCCGAACACGACCCAGGTGATGATCGACAGCAGGCTGGCGAACTCTTCACTGGCCTTGAGCAGGTCATGTTTTTGTTCAGCGAACAGATAGCTGGCGAGCAGCCCGCCGACGAACGCGGCGATAAACCCGCTACCACCCAGTGTTTGGGCGGTGGCAAAGCAAAGCACCGCCAACCCGGGCAGCGTCAGCTGCGACCACATCGGTGTCTGCCAGTGATGTTTTCCAGAGTAGCGCTGCATCAGCCAGGCCATGAAAGTCAGGGTGCCGCCGATGAGCGCGCCGATACCAAGCTCCTCGAAAAAAAGCTCTATCGCCAGCGAGAGGGGGGACTGCGTGTGCTCTTCGATCAACAAGGCCAGGAACATCAACAACACCGGAACACAAATGCCGTCGTTGAGCCCGCTTTCCACGTTCAATCCCTCGCGCACGGGCGCCGCAACCTTGGGATTGCTCACGACAGCCTTGCCCAGCGCTGCGTCTGTGGGGGCCAGAAGGATTGCCAGTAATGCCAACTCGATCAAGGGCGCCTGCGGGAACAGCCAGATGCCCAGCAGCCAGCCACTCAGCATGGTCAGCGGCAGACCGATCAACAGCAAGCGCAGCGGTAATCCTTCGTGCGCCTTGAGAACTTTGAGATCGGCATTGGCGGCATCGCTGAACAGGACGATCGCCAATGTCAGTTCTGCAAGAATCCTGAGCCCATGACTATCGATCCGTGGTTGCAGAATGCCCAGAAACGCCGGGCCGAGAATCAGACCCGCCAGCATGAACATCAGTGGTCCATTGAGCAGACGTGACTCGAATCGCCCGGCAAATATGCTGTAGGTCAGAAGGAAAGCGGCAAGCAGGGCGAGGTTCTGATACATGACCGCTTGCCTGTTCTGATGGATGCCACAGCAATGGCATTACGGGCCTTCTCAGGCGGGCATGGACGGGCTCAATGACTCTGGCGGTTGCAGCCCGACACCATCTGCTTGAGGCCGTCCATGTTGCGGATTTTTACGTCGCGCGCGTTGATTTCCACCAAACCCTGATCGCGCAAGTGGGCAATGCCGCGGCAAATGGTCTCCAGACGCAGCCCAAGGTAGGAGCCGATTTCTTCGCGGCGCATTTTCAGCACGAACTCTTTCGAGGAATAGCCACGGGAGCTCAGGCGTTGTGAGAGGTTGAGCAGGAAAGCGGCCAGACGCTCATCGGAGTTCATGTTGCCCATGAGCATCAACATGCTGTGATCGCGCACAATTTCCCGGCTCAGCAGTTTATTGAGGTTGTGCTGCAGGGATGGCAGGCTTTGCGCGAGTTTTTCCAGCTGTGCGAAGTGAATCGGACAGACTTCGCTGTCTTCCAGCGCATACGCAGTACACGCGTGTTGATCGATGCTGATGGCGTCCAGCCCGAGCATTTCGCCGGGAATATGAAAACCGGTCACTTGCTCGCGGCCATCGACGGAGACCACGCTGGTCTTGAACGAACCTATTCGCACAGCGTACAGCGAGCGCAGCGGATCCCCGGTCCGGTAGAGAGCGGCACCTTTCTTCACCTTGTATCGCTGCACGATCAGCGTGTCGAGCCGCTCGACCTCCGCGCCCGTCAGGCCAAGCGGCAGGCATAACTCAACCACGCTGCAGTTGGAACAGGCAGTTTTGAGAATCGGCGGGGGCGAGTGGGCTTCAAGCATGGATTAGCAGCCTCCAATGAGTGTGATAAGCATAGAAGTCTTCGCAGCGCATGTACTTTTCGTTTGGCGTGTCAGCGTGATTACGGACGAACGGCGGGGAGGGAACTCACAGAAGCGTCGGGCTCTTCGCCGCTCTTGTATTGCAGGGTTAATGGGGAGACTTGATGCATATCAAGCGTGGCGGTTGGCAGAGTTGCAGAATCGTCCGATGGCGCTGACTGGAAACACTCGTGATGTTCAGGCTCAAACGCATTCTGTTGATCGCACCTGCCGAAATGACCCGCACCCCGGCGTTTGATCGCGCCCAGGCGCTGGCTCGGGCCACTGGCGCGTTGCTGCACATCGTGGCGTTCGATCATGTCCAGTCCCTGGCGTTGGCCGGTCTGTTCGATCACGACACCATGGCGCAAGCGCGTGAAGGCTATTTGCAGATGCATCGCCAGTGGCTGGAGCAGCAGGCCCGGTTTCAACGTGGCGCCGGCGTGCAAGTCAGCACCGAAGTGGTCTGGGCCAGGGCCACGCCGGCGCATGTACTTGAGTACATCAATGACTTTCATGTCGATCTGGTGATCAAGGATGCTCACCATGTTTCAGCGCTCAATCAAACGTTTCATCCGCCATTGGACTGGCTATTGATACGAGATTGTCCCGCCTGCGTGCATCTGGTCACCGAGGCCGCACATCCGAAACCCTTGAAGATACTGGCGGCCGTTGACCTGTCGCATCTCGAGGATCTGACCCAAGGCCTCAACGACCGGTTACTTGACGTTGCATCGACATTGGCAGCGAAATGCGATGCCTCGCTGCACTTGTTGAATGTGAGCAACTGGTCGGTGGTGGGTGATGCGGCGATGAGTGTGCCGAACTTGAGTCTGGATCACAGTTTGCGCGATGCGATCAACGACACTCAGCAGGAAGCCTTCGATACGCTGGCCGAGCGCTATGGTCTCGATGAAGAACATAGCCACCTGCTCTCAGGTGTCCCGTTCCGGGTGATCGAAGACTTCGCCCGGCAGCACGCGTTCGATCTGCTGGTGCTCGGCATCTGTCACCATCAAGCGCTCGACGGCTTTATCGGCGGCACGGCCGAATGCCTGATGAACCGGGCTCCTTGCAGTTTGTTGATGGTCAAGGCAATGCCTGCCACAGCCTGACCGGTCATCGCAGCAGTTGATGGTAATCGGTTGGGGGTAATCCATCAGTGACTGCGCCCGCCGTGTGCGTAATGCCATTGTTGCCAGGCGTGCCGATATTTCTCATCGGCGCGTTTCCTCGCTTCAGTGAACTTGTGCATGATGTCTGGAGAAAACGGCTCTTCAAGGACGGCATAGGCCTGTTCGCTGAGCCGATCAGCTTCGTGAAACAGTGCGCCACTGTCATCGATCGCGTCGGGGACATTGGCGGTTGTCATGGCTGGATCATTGATGACCATATCGTGAACCTCGCAAAGCAAGAATGAGGGTGGGTTGCGGACCTGTCACCCTGTGGCCGCATCTGTAACTTTCACGCGTTCGAGCAGCTTGTGACTGTCCCTGATCCGAGATGCGGGCGCAGCCGAGTCATGACTCTATTTCGATCCAGTTTGTCGTCGCAGCGATTGATCCAGATCAATGTCGCTCGCCAGTTTCATCGCCGCTTTGTCGGTTTTCCAGGCGCTTGCGCAAGGGTGGTGGACAAGCCTCGATATTCAGGTTTTTCAGGGGGAGGACGCGCACCAGGGGCCTTGCATATGACATTTATCAAGGACGTCGCCGGGCTATGGCGCAACCTCGATTGACGTTGTTGTCCGGTTCTTTCGGCCCGGGTCAGCTGCGAGTGACATGAGCGCAGACGTCCATCTCTCTGGAGACAAACATGAGCCAATATCAACACTTGTTGCTGATCATCAACCCGGCCCTGCGCCATTCCCCGGCGATAAGCCAGGCCGCCGCCCTGGCTAAAGCCAGCGGCGCATCGCTGCACATCGCAGCGTTGATCAAATGGTGGGATTTCCTGTCGCTGCTGGAGGAAGGGGATCGGGCAAGGGCCCGTGCGGCCTATTTGCAGGACCATCACGAGTGGCTGGCAAGCCAGGCTGCCAGCCTGCGAGCCGAAGGTTTGCGGGTGACGACGGAGGTTGGCTGGTCCGAAGACATGAAACGGGAGATCCTCGATCACGTCACCGTGAACCAGCCCGACTTGCTGATCAAGGAAGTGCAGCACGAATCCTTACTCAAATGCGCTTTGTTTACCCCATTGGATTGGCAGCTGCTGCGTGATTGTCCGGTGCCGGTCTACTTGTTGGGCGCTGCTGGCCCGGGTCTGCCGCGCAAGGTCGTAGCGGCAGTGGATGTAGCTGCAAGCGAAGATGATGGGGGCGCTCTCAATGACCGGATCGTCGAACAGGCCACATCCTTCGCCACTCAGTTCGGTGCAGAGTTGCACCTGTTATATGCCTATGACGTCTCGCAAAACTATCTGGATGAAGTGGTGAACAACTGGACTGTTTCGGAACTGATGAATGCCCGGCGCCAGGAACTGCAAGCGCATTACAGCGCTTTGGCGAGGAAATTCGGTGTGACGGCCGAGCATAGGCATAGCAGGGAGGGACATCCCGTGGCGGCGATCAGTGAGTTTGCCGATGAGCACGATGTGGACGTGATCGTGATGGGCAGGGTTAAACGTCACGGGCTGGAAAAACTGCTGGGAAGTACCACCGAACATATTCTGTACCAGGTTCCCTGCAGCGTACTGGCGGTCTAGCGCAAACGCTGGTGCACCTTACAAAGTCAGCGTTCCGGCCCACAACATCCGCCCAGCGTAAATCGCGGCGGCCCAGATGATGATCAACACACCCGTTTCCGGACCGCTGAGCGGCTGACCCTGACGCGTTTTCAGCGTGCCCAGGTAAATCAACGAGCCAGGCGCGTAGAGCAGAGCGCTGAGCAGCAGGTATTTGGGGCCGGCGGCATACAGCTGAATCAATCGGATGATCATTCCCCCGCCGGAATCGATAACGTCGCCCTCAAACCGCCCTCTGCGCGGTTTGTCAGTTCAATCCGTCCGTTCAGTCGCATCGCGATGGTGTTGACAATGGTCAACCCCAACCCGGCGCCATGCGCCGTGCCACGGCTGTAGAAACGCTCGAACAATCGCTCTCTGTCCGATTCATCGATTCCCGGCCCTTGATCGTCAACCGTCAAATGACAGAAGCCATCAGACTTGCTCAGGTGCACGGTGATCGCACCGTGTTCGGGGGAGAAATTCGCCGCGTTGGTGATCAGGTTATTCAGCGCGATATCGATGGCGGCGGGGTCGGCGAGGACATGAAACGGTTGGTCGCTGACCTCGAAGATCAATTCAAGGTGTTTGCTCAGTAACCACGGTGTCAGTTGCACCAGGCTGTTGCGCACGGTTTCGCTGAGATCAATGCGTTGCAGTGGCGGCGGGTTGGGTTTGGGTTCAAGACGCGCCATGGTCAGCAGCTGGTTGACCAGTCTGCTGGTGCGGTCGACTCCGGAGATCAGAAATTCCAGCGACTCACGACGCTCCTCTTCGGTACCGGCCTCCTGCAGATTTTGCGCATGCACCCGCAGCACCGCCAGCGGCGTGCGCATTTCGTGCGCGGCATCGGCGATAAAGCGACGCTCGCGGCCGAGCACTTCCTGAATCTGCGCGAGCATGCGGTTGAGCGCTGCCTGCATGGGCTCCAGCTCACTGGGCAGGGGCGTCAGTTGCAGCGGCTCAAGTGAACCACTGTGACGGGCGCGCAGAGTCGCCGCCATGTCTGCCAGGGGCTTGAGCCCCCAGCCTATGGCCAGCCAGATCATCGCGGCGAGGATCAGGCTGCCGAGCATGTTCGGCCACAGCGTGTGGCGTACGATGCGGTCGACCAGGTCGGTGCGCACATCGTCGCGCTCGCCGACCCAGATGCGCAAGCCGTTCTGCCTGTCTTCCAGCATGAACGCTCGCCATTGCCGACCTTTCAGGTCGACCACATCGCTGAACCCCGTTCTCGTCGGCGGCGCAGTGAAGGAGGGCGCACTGGCGGTATGTACCAGCACCTCGCCTTGCGGGTTCCAGACCTGAAAGGCGATTTTGCTTTCGTAAGGATGTCCATCAACCCGTGGCTTGGCTTCCCCGAGAGCCTGATTGAACGCCTGATACAACTGCGCGTGCTCGGTACTCGCCATCGGCATACGCATCACGCCCTGCAGCAGGCGTGCGTTCTGCGCCAATTGCGCGTCGTAGACCTCGGCGATTTCGTGGTTGCTGTCATGCACGTTGAAGAGGCTGAGTACCGCCAGACCGGCCAGTAACAGGCCGATGATCAGGGTCAGCGTGCGCCGGCGGATCGAGGTCATCGACGCTCCTCCACCAGATAACCCACGCCGCGGATGGTGCGGATCAGGTCGGTGGAGAACTTCTTGCGCAGGTGATGAATGTGCACTTCGAGGGTGTTGCTTTCCGCTTCTTCATTCCAGCCGTAAAGCAACTGGATCAATTGATCGCGCGTCATCACCCGCCCCGGCGGCGACAGCAGTTCGTGCAGCAGCTGATATTCCTTGGGGGTGAGCGCGACTGGTTGGCCTTGATAGCTGACCTGCTGGGTGCCGGGGTTGAGGCTGATGCCGGCGTGTTCGATCAGCGCCTGGGCGCGCCCGGCACTGCGGCGCAATAAAGCGCGCAGACGGGCTTTGAGTTCGGCGAGGTCGAACGGCTTGACCAGGTAATCGTCAGCACCAGCGTCGAGTCCGGCAATGCGGTCTTCGGTGGCATCGCGCGCGGTGAGAATCAACACCGGCAGGTTCGATCCGCTGTCACGCAGACGACGCAACACTTCGAGGCCATCCATGCGTGGCAGGCCGAGGTCCAGCACGGCGACGTCAAACGTTTCGCTGAGCAGCGCGTGCAAGGCGCTGCTGCCGTCCTTGAGCCAGTCGACGGTGTATCCCTCACGGCCCAGCGCCTGATAGATGCCTTCACCCAGCGCCACGTCATCCTCGATCAGTAATAAACGCACGCGCACTCCTTTCAGTCGAGTTTCTTGTTCACGTCCACCAGCAAGGTGTCGATCTCTTTACGACGCCCGGCATCGGCACTTTCGCGGCCCGCACGGGGTGCGGCTTGTCTGGCCTTGATCAGCGCTGCCTTGGCTTCAGCGTAGCGCTTCTGACGGTAGAGATGGTCGCCCCAGAAGTACAGACTGTCGATGCCATCGGGGTTGAGCTGCAGGGCTTGTTTGAGCAATTGCTCGGCCTTGTCGCTGTCGCCGAAGCCGATCGGCCAGCCCGGTACCCGGTCGTACAATGCAGCGAGGCTGGTGTATGCCGAGCCTTGCAGGGCCTTGGGGTCAAGCGTCAGGGATTTTTCCAGGTCCGCCTTGGCGTCCTTGGCTTTGCCCAGGGCACCAAGCCCGCCTTCGGCACCGGCCCAACTGCTGGTGACGATGCCTTTCCAGATCCAGGCTTCGGCCACATTCGGACGTTGCGTGGTGAACGCGTTGGCTTCGCTGGCCAATTGCTCGAACGCCGCGGCGCGCTGTTTTTCCGCCACCTCGTATTGAATGTGCGCCCAGTTCTGCTGGATGCCGGTGAGACGTTGCTGATCAGCCGGCTCAAGCGCCCAGACACTTTGACTGAGGGCGGCGAACAGCAGGCAAGTGGAAAGTTTTTTCATGGCTTTGAAGCCTCGTTGTCAGGTTTTTCACTGAGACGGCGGATCAGTGGCAATTGCTTGCGCAGACCGCGATCCACCAGATGCGGCAGTAAGCTGTTCAAACGGACGAAAAATCGCTCCGGCCAGCCTAGGTACAGATCACGACGATCGCCGGCAATCGCATGCATCACTGCCGACGCCACGGTCTGCGGATCGTCAACGCTGGCCTTGAGGGCATCGTTCAAGGCTTGCGCAGCGGCGCTGTTCATCGAGGTGCGGGTGGCCCGGGGCGCTACATACAACACGCTGACCCGCGTGTCGGCCAGCTCGCGGCGCAACGCCTCGGAGAACCCGCGCAGGGCGAATTTGCTCGCGCAATAACTGGCGTAACCGGGGTAGCCGATCGAGCCATAGGTCGAGCCGACGTTGACCACCATCGCGCTGTCAGCCTGCTTGAGCTGCGGCAACAGCATTTTGGTCAGGCAGATTGGCGCGCTGATGTTCACCGCCAGCATCGCGTTGATGTCACTGTCATCGAGCTGTTCGAGCATGGCGAAGTGATTGACCCCGGCGGCGTTGATCAGCAGGTTGATGCCGCTGATGGCGTCGGCGGCGGCCAACACTTTGCGCCGATCGCTGATGAAGGTCAGATCGGCGGCGACCCAGCACAGGTTCTGCGGATACCGCTCAAGCAGCGGCAACAGCGCCTCCTGATGCCGCGCCACGGCCAATACCCTGGCACCGGCGGCGCACAAGGCACTGGCGATGGCCAGGCCGATGCCGCCACTGGCACCTGTCAGCACCACGCGGGCTTCATGCAGCTGCATGTTGAGCCTCAGCATCGCGCGGCAGATCACGGAACATGTCGGTGTAGAGGCGATAGACGACTTTCGATGCGTGGATGACCGCCGCTTGATCGTCAGGGTCTTCCAGCTGATTCATCAACCGCCGATAGGTCTGCATGTGCTCGATATCGAGCGCGCCGTGGGAGCTCAGATAGCTGAATGCGGTTTCCGGCAGCGCCAGGCGATCGCGAATGCTCCCCGCCGCGTGGGTGGCCAGGGCAATGCTGGTGCCTTCGAGCACGTTTACCATGCCGAACAGACCCACCGGATTGCCCCGGGCGATCAGGTCGTAGAGAAAACTGACCATCAGCTCGATTGACAATGACGGCTGACCATCGCGCACGGCGTCGCGATCACCACCACAGGCGGCAATGTCGTTGAGCACCCACTGCTCGTGGCCGTATTCATCTTCAATGTACTCGCACACCGCTTTGCGCAGCCATTCCAGGCGCGTCGGCAGGCGTGCACCGCAAGCCATCATCAGCGGCACGGTGTGGCGCACGTGGTAGTAAGCCTGGGCAAGAAAGGCCCGATAGCTGTCGAGGCTGACCTTGCCTTGCAACGCATCGACGATGATCGGCAGGTTGAACAGCTCGTGGCGTTCGCGTTGCGTGGCTTCTTGCAGGGTGTCGAAAAAACTCATTATGCGGATTCCTCGGAAGTGGCGGATTCGGTCAGTTGCGTGCGGTACTGCGCGACGATGGCGTCACGGCGTGGCCGGCCATTGGCGGTGAGCAGGCCGTTGGCGGCGGTGAAGGGCTGCGCCAGGCGCGTCCACTGATGCACCTGGGCGTAATCGGGCAACGCCTCGTTCGCTTCGGCGACGGCTGCGGCCAGCTCGGCATCGGTGCAGTCCGGACGATGCGGCCAGAGCAGGGCGTGGTTGTGCGGCATCGCCTCGCCATAGACGAACGCTTGAGCGATGTGGCGGCGCTGGGTCAGTTCCGACTCGACCCATTCCGGGTTGACGTTTCGCCCGTAGCTGGTGACGAATTGGTGTTTTTTGCGGCCCTTGAGATAAAGAAAACCTTCCGGATCGAACTCGCCCAGATCGCCACTCGGCCACCATTGATCGGTATACGCCGGCTCCCCCAGATAACCGAGCAACACCGAACCCTTGATCAGCACTTCCCCGTCCTCGGCCAACCGCACCTCGATATGAGGCAGAGGGCGCCCGACGCTGCCCGGACGGCGTGCGCCGGGGCGATTGAGGCATACGACCGAGGCGCATTCGGACAAGCCGTATCCCTCGTAAACCGATAACCCGACCCGTTGCGCGCGGTGCAGCAGATCCGCTGACACCCGCGCGCCACCGACCGCGGCGAAGAGCAAAGTTTGCGGATCGAAAGCCTTCTGTTCAGCGGCGCTGACCAGAACTTGCAGAAGCTGTGGTACGAGTATCAGGCTCTCCGGCGCACGCTTGGCCAGATAACCGAGCAGGCGCGCAACGTCGATGCCGCTGGCGCCTTGAATGCCGAGGGTTGTCTGGCTTGGCAGGCTCAACACCGCACCGGCGTACAGCGCGGCATAACAGCCCAGGTTCTCCAGCAGGATCGCCAAAGGCAACAGCGCCAGATGGTGCTCCGGCCCAGTAGCTGCGCTTGCCTGATCAAGCTCCCGGGCAACGCGCAAGAAGCTGTCGGCGCTCAGGCACACCCCTTTCGGCGTGCCGGTGGTCCCGGAGGTAAACGTGAGTTTCGCGGTGCCCGCCGGCATGCGACTGGGGCCATTGAACGAGCGACACCAGAATTCACCTCGTAATTCATAGCCCGCCGCCAGCAGCTCGGCTTGCAGTTGCGGCTCGGCGATCACCCGTTCGGCCTGGCTCTGCTCCAGACAATGGGCGCGCTGCGCGGCACTGAAAAACGGCGGCAGCGTTACGCAGGTCAAGCCTTCGAACAACACGGCCAGATCCCAAAGCATCGCGTCGACGCCGTTGTCCAGCGCCAGCGCGATCACCCGCACCTGCTCATCGCGCAGGCGCTCCTGGCGATACAACACCTCGGCATACAGCGTGGCGTAATCTATTCTCAGCGTGTCGCCCCACAGGGCTGAGGCGTTGTCATTGCGCCGGGCATGGTCGCGCAGGGTTTCCTGGAAGCGTTGCAATTCAAGCGACATGGCAGGCTCCTTCAACAGAAGTCGGCAAACCCAGGCGAGTGAACAGGCCAATATTGCGCAGATGAACAAATCCCGCGCGAATGTTGCCGACGTGCACCCAGGGTTTGCTTTCGTAATAACTGCCCCAGTGTTGACGCTCGTCACCCAGTCGCTGTGGATCAGCGGCGCACAATGTCACGGGCTTCAATCCGAGGCGATGGAAGCTGTTGACCAGCCCGATGTTGCCGGTGAAGGTCACCCATTCCAGGCCACCCATGGCCAGCAGATAGGTGATGGCGATGATGCTCAGGCGCGCACTGCCGGTGTCGCTGGCGGCGAGGTTGCCGACTTCGACAATGACCTTGCGATCCACTGCACGACCGGCGGCGGCGCTGATCAACGGCTCGATTGGGTCATCCAGATAGCGCTCGAGAAACAGTGCCTGCAGATGCGCTCGACGGACCCCGGCCACGGCGCACAACTGGCCATCGCTGTTGTGCATGCCGAACAGCTCGGGCATGAAATGGCGGATTTCGGCACCGTGAGCCGTGCGGAAACGCTGCTGGATAAAGGCTTCGAAGGGCGCGCGCAGCTCGTCCTCCGGCAACGCGTTTCTCAGCGTCATCGTCATCGATTCGGCCTGGCCGAAGTGCAAGGGCAGCGGGATGTTCCAGTCGAATTCGGGCATGGGCAGAGCGCCTCCCTCAATGGGTTTGAGCGCAGTATCCAAGCCATTTCTTAACGAAGTCTGAAGATGAAAAACCGTTAACCGCAGCGCCGATCTTCAGACTGCCTTAAGGCTGGGCGAGCACGGTAGGCCAGCGAAAAGTTCGTCGTTCCACAACAATCACGAGGCGTTTCCTATGATCCGCGACACCGCTGTAACCCGTTATGGAAAACTCTCAATCATCCTGCACTGGCTGATGCTGGCGTTGTTCGTCGGGGTGTATGCGTGCGTCGAAATCAAGGGCTACCTGCCCAAGGGCAGTGAGGGACGCGGCGTGCTGATGGGCCTGCATGGCCTGTTTGGCGCCAGCATCTTCGCATTAGTGTGGATTCGCCTGATCGGCCGCCTGACCCCGCGTCCGCCGATTATCCCCAAGCCGCCGGCGTGGCAGACCGCAATCGCGCACCTGACACACCTGGCGCTGTATGGATTGATGATTGCCACACCGCTCCTCGCGTGGCTGATGCTCGCGGCGGGCGATAAGCCGTTTCCGTACTTCGGCTTCCATGTGCCGGCGCCGGTGGCTATTGATCCGGACCTGGCCAAAAAACTCAAGTACTGGCACGAATGGATTGGCAGTGCCGGCTACTGGCTGATCGGCCTGCACGCGCTGGCGGGGCTGTTCCACCATTATTGGGTGAAGGACAACACGTTGCAGAGGATGTTGATTGAGCGTGCCCGCTCTTGAGGCAAGCATCTTGCGCTGTTCGTCGAAGGGAGTGTTCGCCGCAACTCAAGCGCATGGCTGCGGTGGAGCTGCAAATCCGGAACTGCCAGCCCTCGCCGATGCCGAAATAGCATCGACAACGAGGGCAAAGCCATGACTGAAGAAAAAACCGAAGTGCCGCAAGAAGTACCGGATCAAACAACCCCGGCGCATTCCACCGAAGAAGAGCGCGAGCGCTTGAAGGACTTCAACAAGGACGGCATCCCGCCGGGCAGTTGCTGATCACCTGTCACCGCGGCTGCGTCACCAGTTCTCCGCTGATCGCATCCATCATCGCCGGATGCTCCTCAGCGGCGACGCGCAAATCCTCGGTGACCCGCAACTCCGCACCCGTCGGCGAATAGGTGGCTGCCGCCGTGAACGGTGCGGGGTTGGCTGGCACCGGGCGTTTGCCGCGGCGCCAGAAGAAAAAGCTGACCATGCTCAAATTGACCACTGCGAAGACCCAGAACAGGCCGTTGGCGCCGAACGAGTTCATCACCGGCGAGATCATCATCGGGCTGATGGCCGAGCCCAGCGAGTTGATCAGCAGCAAACCCTGAATCATCGGCACCAGCGCTTCGGCCGGGGCGCGGTCGGCCGCGTGGCTGACGGCCACGGGGTACAGCGCGAAGACACCGCCACCGAGCAGAAACAGCATCGCCGCGAGCATTGTCGAAGACAGCGGCAGCAGCACAATCACCAGTGATAACGCGGTGCACGCCACCGTCAGCAGCGTCAGCACCTGCAAGCGATCGGTGCGGTCGGACCAGCGTCCGACCGGATACTGCAGCAACATCGCGCCGAGAATCGTCCAGGCCATCATGCTGCCGACTTCACCGACGTCCAGACCTCTGCGTTGCAGATACAGCGGCAACAAGGTGTAGATCGCCGCGATGGTCACGCCCGAGCCGAAACAGCCGACCAGCCCGGTCGGCGTCACGCCCAGCAGTTGCCGGGGCTTGAGCGGTTCGACCTGATCGAGCAGCGGCGACACGCGCGGCAGGATCACGATCGGCAGCACCGACAACGCAGCGAGCATGCCAGCGACCATGAACGGCGCGCTGTCACTCATGCCAGTGATGGTTCCCAGCGTCGCCTGGCCCAGAACGCCAGCGCCATAAAGCACGATCATGTACAGCGCGAGCAAACGCCCGCGAATCTTCTCGTCACCGGCCAGCAGCAGCCAGCTTTCGATCACCAGAAACACACCGACCGTCGCCCAGCCGTTGATCAGGCGCAGGACCAGCCAGCCCCAGGTGTCATAAAACAGACCTTGCAACAGGATCGTCACGGCAATCAGCGAGGCGAAGCTGCCGTAGGCGCGTATATGGCCAATGCGCAGAATCAGCCGGTCGTTGAACACTGCGCCCAGCGTCAGGCCGATGAAGTAGGCCGACGAAACAATTCCGATCATCGTCGCCGAGGCGCCGGCGGCGTCCAGGCGAAGGGTGGTCAGGGACGACAGAAAACCGTTGCCCAGAGCAATAATGAACAGCCCGAGCAGGGGCGCCAGCGCCATGGCCAGCAAACGCGGAGACATAAAAACCTCAAGAAATCGTACAGCGCAACGTGCGCCTCTGCGCATGCGGTTGCCAGGCTGGAACAGGTATTGTGCAAATGTCTGCCGATCGGGCAGGGCGGTGGCGTCGGACGACATGGCCAGCCCTGCAAGTTCGCGTCTGTGACCAGACGCGCGCTTGCAAGAGCGCGCGGGATTCTACGGCTTGCGCAGGATTTGCCAATAGCTGACGGCTGCGACGTTAGGACGCAGGCAATTTCGAAGTCGAAGAGGAGGCTGAAAACCCACCATCGAGCTCAGCTCTGACAAGGGCCTGCCAGCGAAAGCTGACGCAGGCCCTTGCTCGTTTCAGCGCCTAAGTATGCGAAATCAACAAATCACTGATGATGCAGATCGAGCCATCCTCTGGCGGGGTGGCGTCGGTGTAGTCGATCTGGTTGTAGACCCCGCCGTGGAAATTGAACACCTGCGAATTCCAGGTTGAGTCGAGCTGCAAATCACCTGATGTACCGACAACGCCGTTGTAGTCGACGGTGACTCGAGCTACGCCGGCAGAGTTGGCGCGAATGGTCACCTTGAACTTCGCCCCCAGCGGCACGCCCTTGAGCACCGTGGTGTTGACCGGGGTGGGCTGGTTGAAGCTCTGGCGGAAGCCCATGGTGATGTTGCCTTTCTGCCAGAACACTTTGATTGCAGGGCTGTCGTCGTTTTTCACATGCATCTGCGAGATAACCACTTTCTGCGCAGAGTTGACCTTGGTCACGGTCATTTCCTGATAGTTGAGGTGGTCAGCGGCGCTGGCCAGAGACCAATAGAAGGATTCTTTCCATTCGCAGCGAGTGCGGTGAGTGCTCTTGCTCGAGGCGCCTTTGGTTGGCGCGGACAGTTGCAGCGATCCATCCGGCAGCACCGTGACGATGCTGGGGAACTGCGCAATGGCCTCGGCGCCGTTGAGCTCAAGTGCGACCGGATTGGTTGCCGAAACGGGGACCGGAGTGGAGAGGGTGAGATTGCTGATGTTTACGGCCATGGTTTGTACTCCTGACGATAAAAATCATTAGCGACCCAAGCCTTCGGTGGATTGGCACATCTGTCCGCGCGGACTTTCACCATCTCTTGGGCACAGCACCATGGCGGCGCAAGCGGCCGCCGCGAAAACACACAGGGCAAACGTCACGCCCGTTGCCTCCAGCACTGCGCCGAAAATCGGCGTGCCGGCGGTTTGGCCGAGTGCCAGAAGCAGAAACGGTATGCCCAATCCCAAGTCGGGACGATCCGGAAACAGGCGGATGCCTTGCAGCAGATAAACGCCCGAGGAAATGATATAGGCCGCGCCAAACAGGCACATTGCTGCGAGGGCCCAGCCGGCTGAAACGGCAGCGACCGCCAGGCTCAACGTCCCGAGGGCGATCCCTGCCAGTGCCAGATGCTGAATACGCACGACACCGAATCGGCCGGTGAACACGCCCGTCATGCAGCCGCTGATTCCCGCCGCCCCCAGGACGATCCACGCCCAGGCGATCGACTGATCGCTGAGTCCAGCCTCGCTGCGCAGGATATCGGCACCGAATGTCCAGATCGCCGTGCTCGCCAGGCCCATCAGGAAAGCACTGGCGCACAAAGGCAGTACGCCGGGTCGACGCAGCATTGCCAGCGAGAAGTTCTGCGCGACGTCACGCTCGACCCGGCGCGGTAGCGCAAACCAGAGCCAGATTGTGACGCCGATGCCGATCAAGGCAAACAGGGCATACAGCTGGCGCCATTGCCCGGCCGCCAATATCGCCGCCAAACCGGAAAAAACGATGCCCGCCGCTGTCCCGGCATTGATAAAACCATTGGCCCGCGGGCGATCCGCATCATCAAGACGCGCTGCCACCGCACTGGCCAATGGCGGCGAAGTCAGACCCGTGCTCAATCCCGCCAGCGCCACACCGCAGCCCAACGCCAATCCCGACGAAGCGACAACCACCAATCCCATGCCCAGCGTCGCAGCGGCGCCGGCCATCACCGTCAACCCGCGCGGACTGACTTTGCCGTTGCAGGCAAACGTCGCAACGATGCCCACACAGTAAGCCGCAAACGCACTGCCTCCGATCCATCCGGCAGCGGTCACGCTGAGCGTCAGATCCTGACGAATCTGTGGCAGCAGCAGTCCATAGGCGAAGCGCGCCAAGCCATAGGACAAGGCGGTCAGCGCGAAGGCTGCTGCGACCAGATTGAGGCTGCGTCGATTGAGGCTCACGGGGAAATCGGATCGCTGGCAGGGAAGGTTTCCTCGACCGCCTGATCCAGTTTCGAGTCACTGACATTGCGCTCATCGGCGCCAAGGTTCTGCTCGCAATGGCAGGCCGAGGACGGGCACGGTTGGCCCTTCGGGTGAAGATCGGCGCAGGCCTGACTGCAAAACTGCTTGCCGTCACGCTCGAAGGTTTGCTCGCCGCCGCATTTGCAGGTGCAGCCCGGGCAGGCGCAATCAATTGTTGAAGGATCGTTAGCCATGGGTTTCCTCCAGGTGGTCTGTAAAGGCAGTCGTTACCGATTGTGATAACCCGCCCCGCACCTGCGTTTGATGATTTTCCGCCACGCCCGATGAGCGGTAGAGCGCAGAGGGCGAGGGCAGTACGGCGTTCAGTGCCAAGGAAAGATTCAGCGCCAGGATCAGCAGGATCGACACGCTGAAGATGCGCCTCGCCCAGACTTTCGCATTGGTGGTTCGCACCGGTCGCAACGTCAGATAAAACCAGTAGCCGCCCAGCCCGAGCACCACCAGCGGATAAGAAACATTGATAGCCGCCACCCAGCCCAATATCGCCGCGCTGATCAGGAACGCGACCATGTACAGGTTGATCTCGCGTCGTGCCTGTCTGAGCGTCAACGTCGGCAATCCGGCGGCACGAAAGTCTTCATGGCGCATGACGGTTATCGCGTGGGAGTGGGGCATCTGCCAGCAGCAAAACACCACGATCAGCATCAGCGCCGTGGCATCGAAGCTGCCGGTCACGGCGCAATAACCGACCACCGGCGGCATGGCCCCGGACAGGCTGCCGACCAGCGTGCCCCAGTGCGAACGGCGTTTCATCAGGCAGGTATAAACGCCCGCATAAACGATCAGACCGACTGCCGCCATGGCGCAGGCCAGTGCTGTGGTGCCGACCCACAGCAAACCGAAGCCGATCACACCCAGCACTGCCGCGTAGCAAAACGCACTGGGCAACGACACAGCGCGAACGGCCAGCGCCCGATGACAGGTGCGCACCATGCGCCGGTCGATATCGCGGTCGACGCAGTTGTTGGTCACGCAACCGCAAGCGATGACCAGCGCGGTGCCGAGCAGGGCGGCCAATAAATGCGCCAGGGACACCGGGCGGCCACCGGCGGCAAGCAGATAGCCGCCGAACACCGAAGCCAGATTGCCGACGATGATGCCGGGCTTGGTCAGTTCCAGCCCGACATTCAGCGACAGCCGCCATTGCTTCAGTGCGCCAGCATGTTGTGGTGAATGCTGTCCATGATCCATAGCGAAAGCCCCACCAGCAGAAGAATGATCACCACCGAGAAGATCAGCGCTCTGAGGTTCCAGCGTTGCTCCTTGGCGGTGTCCAGATGCAGGAAATATTTGAGGTGGGCGAAGACCTGCACCACGCCAAGTGCAACCACCACCCAGGCGGTGACGCTGCGTGGCAACGTCGGGTACATGACCAGGCCAAAGGGAATGACGGTCAGAATCACCGAAATGATGAAACCGACCATGTACGAACGACTGGTGCCATGGCTGGTGCCGGCACTGCTATGAATCGGGCTCTGGTTATACATGTCACACCACCCCCAGCAGATAAACCACGGTAAATACGCAGATCCACACCACATCGAGGAAGTGCCAGAACAGGCTCAGGCAACTCAGGCGCGTGGTGTTGGTATTGGTCAGGCCCCGGCTGCGCACTTGCAGCATCAACACCGCCATCCACACCAGACCACTGAGCACGTGGGCGCCGTGGGTGCCGACGAGGGTGAAGAACGCGGTCAGGAATCCGCTGCGATCCGGCCCGTAGCCTTCTGCGATCAGATGATGGAATTCGTTGATTTCCATGGCGATGAAGCCGCAACCCAGCACGAAGGTGACGCCAAGCCAGCGCAGCACGTGGGATTTGTCATTGCGGTTCATCGCCAGCATCGCGTAGCCGTAAGTGATGCTGCTGAGCAGCAGCAACGCGGTTTCGGCAAGGACGTAGGGCAGTTCGAAAATGTCGACAGTCGAAGGCCCGCCAGCCACGCTGTCACGCAGTACCGCATAGCCTGCGAACAGCGTCGCAAACAGGATGCAGTCGGTCATCAGGTAGATCCAGAAACCGAAAATGCGCATCGAGCCCGCGTCTTCGTGGCCATGTTCATGGCTGTGCGCGATGTCTTTATCCAGAACGATGTTGGACATGTTCAAGCCTCCGCCAAGTCTTTGAGACGCGCTTTTTCAATCCGCGCCACTTCCTGCGCCGGGACGAAATAGTCGATGTCTTCGTCATAGCTGCGCACGATCATCGCCACCACCGAAGCGACCAGGCCGAAGATCGCCAGCCACCAGATATGCCACACCAAGGCGAAGCTGCAGATCAGCGCGAAGACACTGATCACCAGGCCGGCGGAGGTGTTGCGCGGCATGTGAATGGCGCGGTAGTCGGTGTGACTGAGGGTGCTGACGCCGCGCTCCTTCATGCCCCAATAGGCGTCGAGATCGTTGACTTTCGGTTGCTCGGCGAAGTTGTAGAACGGTGGCGGCGAGGCCGTGGCCCATTCCAGGGTGCGACCGTCCCACGGGTCGCCGGTGAGGTCGCGCAGTTTCGCGCGGTTGCGGATGCTCACGTAGAGCTGCAACGCCTGCGCGGACACGCCGCAAAGAATGATGCCGACGCCAAACAGTTCCAGCAGCAGCCACGGTTGCCAGGCCGGGTTGTCGAAATGGTTCAGGCGCCGGGTCATGCCCATGAAACCGAGCACGTAAGACGGCATGAACGCGAAGTAGAAACCGACCAGCCAGCACCAGAACGCGATGCGCCCGAGGCGGTCGTTGAGGCGGAAGCCGAACGCCTTGGGGAACCAGTAAGTCAGCCCGGCCATGTAGCCGAACACCGCGCCACCGATGATCACATTATGGAAGTGGGCGATCAGGAACAGGCTGTTGTGCAGCAGGAAGTCGGCCCCGGGCACCGCCAGCAGCACGCCGGTCATGCCGCCGATACTGAACGTGACGATAAAGCCCAGCGTCCACAGCATCGGCGTTTCGAAGCGCACGCGGCCGCGATACATGGTGAACAGCCAAGTGAAGATCTTCACCCCGGTCGGCACTGCAATGATCATCGTCATGATGCCGAAGAACGCGTTGACGTTGGCCCCCGCGCCCATGGTGAAGAAGTGGTGCAGCCAGACAATGAACGACAGAATCGTGATCGCAATCGTCGCCCACACCAGCGAGACATAGCCGAACAGGCGCTTGCTGCTGAAGGTCGCGGCGATCTCCGAGAAGATCCCGAACGCCGGCAGGATCAGGATGTACACCTCCGGATGGCCCCACGCCCAGATGAGGTTGACGTACATCATCGGGTTGCCGCCGGCCTCGTTGGTGAAAAAGTGCATGCCCAGATAACGATCGAGGGTCAGCATCAACAGGGTGGCGGTAAGGATCGGGAACGCAGCGAGAATCAGGATCGAGGTGCACAGTGCGTTCCAGGTGAACACCGGCATCTTGAACAGGGTCATGCCTTCGGTGCGCATCTTCAGAATGGTCACGAAGAAGTTAACCCCGGTTAACAGCGTCCCTATGCCGGATATCTGTAATGACCAGATGTAGTAATCCACCCCCACCCCGGGGCTGTAGCCAAGTTCGGACAGGGGCGGGTAGGCGACCCAACCGGTGCGGGCAAATTCACCGACGCCCAGGGAAATATTCACCAGTGCCGCGCCAACCACGAACAGCCAGAAACTCAGCGCGTTGAGGAACGGGTAAGCGACGTCGCGGGCACCGATCTGCAACGGCACGACGATGTTCATCAGGCCGACCACGAACGGCATGGCCATGAAGAAAATCATGATCACGCCGTGGGCGGTGAAGATCTGGTCGTAGTGTTCCGGCGGCAGATAGCCCGGCCCGCCACTGGATGCCATCGCCTGCTGGGTACGCATCATGATCGCGTCGGAGAAACCACGCAGCAGCATGACCAGCGCGACGATGATGTACATGCAGCCGATCTTCTTGTGGTCGACCGAAGTGAACCACTCGCGCCAGAGGTAACCCCACTTGCGTTTCCAGGTCACGGTGCCGACCAGGGCAAAGCCCATCAGGCCGACGATAGCCAGGGTGTACATGACAATCGGCTCGTGCAGTGGAACCGCGTCCCATGAAAGTTTCCCGAACATGATTTAACGCTCCTCGGCCAGCAGACTCGGTTGTTGATTGACGCGCACATCGTCGCCGTTGCGTTGCACCTGGGTTTCCTTCTTGCGCGGTGCTTTGTTCATTCCTTCGTACTTGTCGACGATGTCGAGAAACAGTCGCTCCTGCACAGCCGAGTAATAATTGATCTTGTGCGCGACGGAGGGCTTGGCTAATTCCGCGTAACTGGCCTGATCAAGTTGCCCGGGCGCCGCTTTGACTTTGTTGACCCACGCTTCGTAATCCGCGCCACTGAGTGCCAGGGTGCTGAAGTGCATGTCGGAAAAACCGTGGCCGTTATAGTTCGCAGCAATCCCGCGATACTGGCCGATTTCATTGGCGATCAAATGCAACTTGGTCTGCATGCCGGCCATGGCATATATCTGCCCACCGAGTGCCGGAATAAAGAATGAAGTCATGGCCGCGTCGGAAGTGACGGTGAAACTTACCGGCGTATTCACCGGTATCGCCAGTTCATTGACTGAGGCAATACCCAGATCGGGGTAAATGAACAGCCATTTCCAGTCCGTTGCCACCACTTGCACATTGAGGTGCGGCACGTCGGAGTCCAACGGGCGATAGGGATCGAGTGCATGGGTGGTTTCCCAGGTCACCCAGCCGAGTACGCAAATAATCAGGAATGGCACGCCCCAGACCACCGCTTCGATCTTGTGCGAACTGGCCCAACGCGGCGAATAACGGGCCTTCTTGTTGGTCGCGCGGTAGCGATAGGCGAACAGGAAGGTCATGACGATGACCGGGATCACCACCAACAGCATCAGGCCCGTGGCGAGAATGATCAGGTCGCGTTCATCGCGGGCAACATCGCCCTTGGGGTTGAACACCACCAGGTTGCAACCGGCGAGCAGAACGCTGGTAGCGAGATAGACCAGGCAATAGCTGATTGTTCGCTTCATACATGCTCCTGTTCTTTATATCGATCCTTGTTTTCTTCGGGCAACAGTTGGCCATGGACAGAAAACCCTGTTTCTGTACCGGCTAATCACGCTGGGCTGAATAACGAGTTGTACTTGAGCTCGCCTGGGCCTCGAACGTTTTGAATGAGCATTCCGACGTTGGTTTTACAGAATGTTACGCAAGCTGACGAACGGTTGAACTAGCGAAACGGCGGGCGCGAATCAACGCGCTATGCTGAAAATGCCTCTTGGCAATCCGTGGAATTATTCCGCCAAAGGAAAGATCTTTGACGTGAGCGAGTTGAGTTCAGGAGTTCGACATGTTCAAACGCGGCGAAACCTACAACAAATGGAAGGCGACGGAAAAGGCGGAAAAGTGCCATACCGAAGAAGTTGAAAACGGCTGTCATATCGAGGTACGGGCACGGGAAGCCGATGATGGCGACGTCGAAATGTTCATCAGCGTTTACACCGCGACCGGCGAGTGCGCCTACGAGCGCATCAGGAAATTGCCCGGCGTGGAATGGGAAGTCGAGGATGCGCTCAAACGTGGCATCGATCAGGCAGAACGAATCGCCGGCGGCGAGTCCGGACGATTGTCCTGTGCCGATGCGCACGGTCACGAGAATGAGTGACCGTGCAAGTTTCATCAGGTCTGATTCAGTGCAGGGTGACGGCCCTGCGACTTTCCCCGATGCGGATCCGGTCGAGGGCGCGGTTCAACGCATCCAGCGCATCGAGCAGCGCCTTGGCCTCGGCTTCGCGCCCGTCACCCCACAGACGCTCGGCCATTTTGTTCAAGGCCAGAATGGCGCGTTCGATGTCGGCTGCGCTGGCGGTGCTGTCAGGGGGTGGTGGTTTTTTCGGCATTCAGGGTTCCTCGGCGGTCGGCAAACCACCATACCGCCAAGGCGCCGAGCTATACAGCCAGAAGTGTCGCCGATCAGCAGCGAATGCTGTCTGATCAGCGAGCCGCCCCAATCAACCCCGCCTCGATAAACCTCACCGAACTCTCCAGCGCCTGCTGCCCCTCGGCCAGTATGCCCGCGTAGAAATGCCATGCGTGAAACATGCCGGGCCACACTTCAAGATTGACCCGGACGCGGTTGTCCGCCAGGTGATTGGCCAGACGCATGGCGTCACTGAGCATCAGTTCGTTTTCGCCGATCTGTACCAGAATCGGTGGCAGTCCGGTGACGTCGGCGAACACCGGCGAGGCCAGCGGATGGTTGGCCAGGGTGTCGCCGAGAAAGGCTCGCGCGAGGATGTCCAGCACGGGCTTGGAGTTTAGCGGATCAAGGCCTTCACGATTGCTCATGGAGGCGCCGGTGTGTTCGAGGTTGGCCCAAGGCGAGATTGACGAACCCACTGCGGGCAAGGGCAAGCCTTTGGATTTTGCCGCGACCATCACGCTGACCACCATCGCGCCACCCGCCGACTCGCCTGCGAAGGCAATCTTGCTGGCGGCGATGTTCTGCTCAAGCAACCACTCATAGGCGCGCAAAGTGTCATCGATGGGGGCGGGGAACTGATGCTCGGGTGCGAGGCGGTAATCCGGCATGTACACCCGCGCGCCAAGCATTTTTGCGTAGTTGCCGCCGATGCCGTGGTAGCCGTCAGGTCGACCGACGATGTAGGCACCGCCGTGGATGTACATCAGCACCGCATCGGTCTTGAGCTCATCCGGAGTCACCAGCGTAGCGGGCACGCCGCCCATGTCGACTGCTTCAAACGCCACGCCAGCAGGCGACTGATTCTGCCCGAGCATTTTTGCGTAGGCATCGCGGATGTCGCTCATCCTTGTGGTGGTATCGGTGCCCTTGAGCACAGGTACCAGATCGCTGAGGCTGTTGGCCCAGGTTTGCACGGCTGCTTTTACTTCAGTGTTCATATGACCTCGATCAGGCGTTAGTGATGGCTTAACTAATCGAGATGTTATGCTCATTATTGGGGAATAGGGTTCCCCATAACCGGTGCCAAGCCGCTTGAATGCCAAACCCGGAGGCCACATGGAACTGCATAACCTGAACGACATCGCCGCCTTCGTCGCCTCGGTGGATACCGGAAGTTTTACGGCGGCGGCCAGGCAACTCGGGCTGACCCGCTCGGCCGTCGGTAAATCGATCGTGCGGCTCGAATCACGTCTGCAGGTCCGCCTGCTCAACCGCACCACCCGCAGCCTGAGCCTGACCGACGATGGTCGGGTGCTGTATGAGCGATGTGTGGGCATCCTGCAGGATCTGGACGAGGTCGAAGAAGCTTTGGCGTTCCGCCGTTCGACGCCCAGCGGCCGCTTGCGCATGAGCCTGCCGGTAGCACTGGGCCGGCTGCACGTTGTACAGCACATCGAGCGCTGCCTGAGAGACTGGCCGTCGCTCGCCATCGATGCGACGTTTTCCGATCGACTGGTCGACCTGATCGACGAGGGTTTCGATCTGGCGATTCGCATCGGTCCGCCCAAGGAAGACTCCGGACTACTCACGCGCACGGTGGCTTACCAGCAAATGATCACCTGTGCCGCGCCCGATTATCTGAATGAACATCCGGCACCGCAGACACCCGAAGATCTCGCCGGGCATGCGTGCCTGCACTTCGTCAGCGGTGGCCGATTGCTGCCGTGGAATTTTCGCGTCAATGGTCAGCCTGTGCCGGTCATTCATGCCGGACGGCTGCAAATGGACAGCGCCGAAGCCTTGCATCAGGCGACTGCGGCAGGCCTCGGTATCGCGACGTTGCCATCCTATGTGGTCAACGATGACCTGCGCAGTGGCAAGCTCGTGCAGTTGCTCGCAGAGTACGCCGAGGCTGCCGAGCCGATCCGGGTGATTTATCCGAGCAAGCGACACCTGTCGCCGAAGATTCGGCTGTTCATCGACAGGCTGGTGGAAGCATGGTCGCCGGCGCCTTGGGACTGATCAGCGGCGATAAAAGCTGTGCCGCAAATTCACAGCAGGTGTGCTTTTTCAGCTATATCCAGCCAATCTCGGCGAGCCGTACTCTTGCAAACAGTGGCGCAGAAACTGCCGTTTCATTGCCACTGTAATCCGACGATGTCTGTGCTCGGCACGGATCACTTGAAGGAACAATAAAAACAATATCTGCGGGAGATGAATCCAATGAGACTCGCTCAAGAGGAAGTCGTGGCCGTGGCGGCTACCGCGAAAAGCTGGCTGAAAGCTGCCGGCATCCTGCTTTGCCTGTCCACTCCGGTTGCCGCGCTCGCGGACATCAGGATCGGTGCGCTTTATCCCCTGAGTGGATCCCTGGCGTTGCTGGGCGACGAGAGCTTCCGTGGCCTCGAACTGGCCGTCGCCGAACGAAATGCCTCGGGCGGTTTGAAGGGCGAGCCGATCAAGTTGCTCAAGGCCGACGCAGTCGATGCGGGACAAGCGGTCGGTGCCGCGCGCCGGCTCACCTCTGTTGAGAACGTCACTGCTGTATTTGGCAGCTATTCCTCGGCGCTGTCATTTGCGGCCACGCAGGTGACGGAGATGGCGGGGGTGCCGTTTTTCGAGTTGGGTGCGGTGTCCGACCACATCACTGAGCGTGATCTGAGCTACGTGATGCGCAGCAACCCGACCGCCAGGAATTTTGCCGAAGGCACCATCACCGCCATCACGGAGATTGTCAGCCCATCGCTCAAGGTCGATCCGAAACAATTGAAGGTCGCGATCATCCACGAGGATGCGCTGTACGGTACGACCATCGCCGGGTTTCAGAAAAAAATCGCTCAGGAGCAAGGTCTGAATGTGGTCGAGGTACTACCGTATTCGGCCAAAGCGGTCGATCTCTCATCGCTGATCCTGCGTTTGAAAGGCGCCCAGGCGGATGTGGTATTGCAGACCAGTTATCAGAACGACACGACGCTGTTTTTCCGCCAGATCCGCGAAGCCGGTTTCAGGCCCAAAGCCGTTATCGGCGCCGGCGGCGGCTATTCCATGCAGGACACGGTCAAGGTCGTCGGCGCAGCCAATATGGAAGGCGTGCTCGATGTCGATTTCCCACAGTTCCAGACCAATGAAAACGGCGCTCCCGGTATCGGTGCGTTCGCCAAGGCATACAAGGATCGCTACGGCAGCGAACCGCGCTCGGGCCACAGCCTGATCAACTATGTCGGGGCGAAGATATTCCTCGATGCCATGGAAAACAGTACTTCGCTGGACGCCGATGCGATCCGTGCGTCGGTGGCAACCATCGATATTCCTCTCGGCGGTACGGCTGCCGGCATCGGTGCCAGGTTTGGCAAGAACGGCCAGAACCAGCGCGCCAATACGGCAATCATGCAGTGGCAGAACGGACTGCTGAAAACCGTTTACCCCCAGGCAGCCGCCGTTGCCCAAGCGCGTTTTTCCGACCAACCCTGATACCTGAACCCGCAATCTGCTGAAGCTTGATCATTGAGCTTCACGGGTTCGTTCGCTCGCAAAGAGGGCGCCAACCGTGGAAATTTTCATCCAGCTCCTGTTGAACGGCTTATTGCTCGGTGGCACGTTGGCCATCATCAGCATCGGCCTGACTTTGATTTTCGGCATCGTGCGTGTGGTCAACTTCGCCCATGGCGAGTTTCTGATGATCGGCCTGTATGCCGTGTACTTGCTGAATTCGCACTTCGGCATCCACCCGTATATGGCGATCATTCCTGCGACGATCCTGTTGTTTGCCGCTGGTGCGGCAATGCAGCGTTTCATCATTCAGCCGTTGCTTGGCGCTGAGGGACATATCCAGATTTTCGCCACCGTGGGCGTCTCGATTGCTCTGATGAACGGCGCGTTGCTGATCTTCGGTGCCGACGTCATGACGGTGAAGAACATCAGCGTCGGTACCACAACCGTCAGCTTTGGCGCCTTTCGCGTCAGCAGCGGTCAGTTGATCACGTTTGTCGCGTCGCTCGCACTGGTCGCGGGGCTGCACTGGTTTTTGCAGAACACCTTTCTCGGCCGGGCTGTCCGCGCTACTGCACAGCATCGCAACGCGGCGCAACTGATGGGCGTCAACGTCAAGAACATCTATGTGTTTGCCTTCGGCCTGGGTTGCGCCTGCCTGGGCGTCGCCTCGGGACTGATCGCTCCGCAATATCCGGTCTTTCCAACCGTTGGCACTTTCTTCGTGCTGACGGCGTTTGTGATTGTGGTGCTGGGCGGTCTGGGCAGCCTGTCCGGCGCACTGATCGGTTCAATGCTGATCGGCATCGTCGACAGTCTCGCCGGTTACTACATCGCGCCAGACCTCAAGGAGGTCGTCTATTTCACGATTTTCCTGGGCATCCTGGTGTTTCGTCCGACAGGTCTTTTCGGCGCCGGTCGCGGGTCTGAGTGAGGAAAATGGTCATGAATATTTTGCACCCGCGTGTCTATGTCAGTGCACTGGCCCTGGCGCTGTTACTGATCATTCCATTGAGCGTTGGCTCGCCGTTCGTTTATCACCTGTTCATCCTCATATGCAGTTATGCGGCACTGGCCAGTGCCTGGAACATCGTCGGCGGGTTTGCCGGCCAGCTGTCGTTGGGGCATGCCGTGTTCTATGGAGTGGGCGCTTACACGACGACGCTGTTGATGATGAAACTGGGCATCAGTCCATGGATCGGCATGTTCGCTGGCGCAATCCTGTCGTCGATTGTCGCGGTGCTGATCAGTTGGCCATGCTTCAGATTGCGCGGGCCGTTTTTTGCCTTGGCGACCATTGCGGTGCTGGAGGTCGTGCGTCTGGTGGCGATCAATCAGCATGACGTGACCGGTGGTGCGGCAGGGCTGGGCGTACCGCTGAGGCTCGGTTTCGAGTGGATGTTGTTCCGCCCGCGCTGGCCGTACCTGCTGATCGCCTTCGCGTTTCTGGTCATCACATTGGCAGTGTCGTGGAAGATCAAGAATTCCCGACTGGGTTATTACCTGATCGCCGTGCGTGAACGTGAAGACGCCGCCCATGCGGTGGGCGTGAACTCGGTCAAGGTCAAGCTGATCGCCGTGGTGTTGTCCGCATTTATTACCAGCCTGGTCGGCAGCTTTCACGCGATGTACCTGACCTTCATCGAACCCGGCTCGATGTTTTCTCTGGAGATGTCGATTCAGATCGCCATGTTCGCGTTGATTGGTGGACTGGGCACGGTATCGGGACCGCTGATCGGCACTTTGCTGGTGCTGCCGCTGGCTGAACTGGCACGCGGCTGGCTGGGCGATCTGGGCAGCGGTGTGCACGGTCTGGTCTATGGCATCGTGCTGGTCGCGGTGGTGCTGACTATTCCGCAAGGCGTGGTGGGGCGTTTTGGGGCCCGGATATTTGCCTGGCTCGACTCATTGCCCGGCGGCCGTCGTTCGATGGCAAATACAGAAGCACCGATCGGGCCGACCTTGGCGCAAGCCCACTCGGCCACGCACGGTGAGCCGGTTCTGGTCGCAGAAAACCTGCACAAGTTCTTTGGCGGACTGCACGCTACCAACGATGTTTCGCTGAGCTTGGCCGAAGGCGAAATCGTGGGTGTGATCGGCCCGAACGGCGCCGGCAAAACCACGGTGTTCAACCAGCTCTCCGGATTTCTCCTGCCGTCCAAAGGCCAAGTGAAAGTGCGCCTGCTCAATGGCGACTGGGTCACCCCGAGCAGCCCGGCCGAGTTCGCCAGGGCAGGCATTGGCCGGACCTTTCAGATCGTCCAGCCATTCGCTGATTTGAGTGTCTGCGAGAACATCATGCTCGGTGCATTCATGCACACCGCCGACGCGAAGGAGGCGAGGGCGATCGCCGAGCAAGTCGCCGAGCTGACCGAACTCACCGCGCTGCTCGACACCCGGGCGCGCAACTTGACGGTCGGCGGCATGAAACGCCTGGAAATGGCACGCGCTCTGGCGACCCGCCCGCGCATCCTGCTGCTCGACGAAGTCATGGCCGGCCTCAACCCGACGGATGTTGCCAGGGCCATCGCAGTGATTCGCCGGGTGCGTGATTCGGGCGTCAGCGTGTTGATGATCGAGCACTTGATGCAAGCCACCATGAGCCTTTCTGACCGCATCGTCGTGATCAGTTCCGGCACGCTGCTGATGCAGGGCGCGCCTCACGATGTGATCAACGATCCTCAGGTTATCGAAGCCTACCTCGGTAAGGAGTACAGCCATGCTTAAACTCGACAACGTCCACAGCGGCTATGGCGGTACGGAGATCCTTCGTGGCGTGTCGTTCGAGGTCAATGCCGGTGAGGTGGTGACTATCGTCGGCGCCAACGGCGCCGGCAAAACCACGACCCTGCGCAGCTTGTGCGGCATCGTCACACCGTCCCAAGGCACGATCGAATTCGAAGGCCAGCGCATCGATGGCCATCGCCCCGATCAGATTGTCGACGCGGGCCTGACGCTGATACCGGAGGGGCGCCAGTTGTTTCCCTTCATCAGCGTGCGCGACAACCTGTTGATGGGCGCTTACAAACGCAGTGCACGAGCGGGCTACAGGCAGCGTCTGGACAATATTCTCGATCTGTTTCCGAGGGTGCGCGAACGTCTTGATCAGAACGCCGGGACACTGTCGGGCGGCGAACAACAAATGGTTGCCATCGCCCGGGGCCTGATGGCCGAGCCGAAATTGTTGATGTTTGATGAGCCGTCGCTGGGCCTGTCACCGCTGCTGGTGTCGCAGGTCTTCGAGATCATCAACAGGATTCTCCAGTTGGGCACCACCGTGTTGATCGTCGAGCAGAACATCGTTCATACGCTGCGCATTGCTCATCGAGGTTACGTGCTGGAGAACGGCGAAGTGGTGCTCAGCGGCACCGGCCAGGAACTGCTGGAAAACCCGCACGTCAAGCGTGCTTATCTGGGGCTCTGACCCAGTCCATTCATCTGCAAGCGAGAGAAGGTCATGACTCATTCCAGACACGCCGGGCGCACCGTATTGGTCACCGGCGCCGGTGGTGGCATCGGTGCGGCGATCGCGCGGTTGTATTGCGAAGAAGGTGCAGCCGTGGCGCTGCTCGACGCTGATGCCGACAAGGTGCAACAGCAGGCCGGGGCGTTGCGTGATGCGGGTTTTGCGGTCGCGTGGGCGCAGGCTGATGTCGCGAGTTTTCAAGACTGCGCTGCTGCCTGCGAGCGCTTGCAAGGTGAGCTCGGCCTCATCGATACGCTGATCAACAACGCCGGCATTTCGCCCAAACACCACGGCGCACCCGCGCCGATCTGGACCATGGCGCCGGATGAGTGGCTGCGGGTGGTCGATATCAACCTCAATGGCTCCTTCAACCTGGTGCGAGTGCTCGCGCCCGGCATGGTCGAGCGCCGGTTCGGGCGCATCGTCAATATGTCTTCGGTGGCGGGCAGCGCGTTCTTGCCGATTGTCGCAGCGCACTACAGTGCGACCAAAGCCGCAATCATCGGCTTTACCCGCCACCTGGCCGGCGAACTCGGGCCGTTCGGAGTCACCGCCAATGCGCTGGCACCGGGACGAATCGAAACGCCATTACTCAAGACCGTATCGGCCCAGGCCAATCAAGCCGTGGTCGACGAGACGCCGCTGCGCAGGCTGGGCACACCGCTTGAGGTGGCAAGGGCGGCGTGTTTTCTCACGTCGAGCGAAAGCGACTTCATCACCGGCCAGGTGATTGATGTCGCGGGCGGCTGGTTGATGCGCTGATGACTTCTTGCGAGGACGTTTGTCATGGTTAAAACGATGGGATTTCCCGGTCGCTACGAGCAGGGTCCGAATGCATTGCAACAATTGGGCAGAGTGCTGAGCGACATGGGCCGATCACGGCCGCTGGTGCTTTGCGATGAGTTTGTCGCCCGGCATCTATGGCCGCAGGTTGGCGCCGCGTTGCAGGACCAGGGATTGGAACCATTGCACATCGAGTTTCCCGGCGAGTGCACGCGCGCTGCCATTGCGCAGTTATCCGAGCAGGCATTGCTGCACGCCCCCGACACGATCATTGCGCTGGGCGGTGGCAAGACCATCGATACGGCGAAGGGGCTGGCGGCCAATCTCGACGTACCGATCATTGTCTGCCCCACGATCGCTTCAAGTGACGCGCCAACGAGTCGGCTGATCGTGCTTTACGACGAAGAGCACAAAGTGGTGGGCGTGGAGTTCCTGAAGATGAATCCCGCTGCGGTGATTGTCGATACAGAGGTCATCGTTCAGGCGCCGGCACGGTTCTTCGCGGCCGGGATCGGCGATGCCATCAGCAAGAAATTCGAAGCCCGACAGTGCTACGCCGCCGCAGGCCACAACTCTTTCGGCACACCGCCTCTGCACACCGCGTTGATGCTCACCAACCTGGTTTTCGACACGCTGATGCAGTACGGCGTGCCGGCTTATCAGGCGGTGTGTCGACATGAACTCACCGATGATGTCGAGCGGGTCATCGAAGGCACCGTGCTGATCAGCGGTGTCGGTTTCGAGAGCGGTGGTTTGTCACTGTCCCATGCCCTCGTTCGGGGGCTGACCGCGATACCGGCGATGGCGTCGATGCTGCACGGCGAACTGGTAGCGTTCGGCACGCTGGTGCAGATGGCGGTGGAGGCGCGACCGGTCGAAGAGATTGAACAGGTCGCGCGTCTGCTGCACGCGGTGAAGCTGCCTGTGACGCTCGCTGAGCTGGGTCAGCGCACGCCGTTGACGACGGCGCAGATCAGTATTCTCGTGGACGCGACCTTATCGGCGGCATACGCCAGAAACATGCAGCCGCCCTTGACCTACCAGCGCCTGGTGGAAGGATTGGCGGCGGCTGACAGCCTGGGGGCGCGGTTGATCAGAGGCTGCGCGAAGCCGCCCGCGACGCTGTGATCCTGCGTCACAACAGGTGTGACCAAGTAGCTGTTTTCTCCCGTACAGCGACGCCATAACCTTTCCCTCAAGCGAAGTCCTGGCGCAATCAAGTGCTGTGAGTTCGTCAAGAAAACCTAGAGGCCTGACTATGAATACTCCTGTTAAACCTGATGAGCTCGCCATTGCGTACCAGTTGCCGCAAGTTCCCTTCATGACGCCCGACATGGTGCATCCGGGCGTCATGACGCAGTGGCTCGAAGACGATGCGCTGTGGGTGCCGGTAACGAAATCTGTCTCCTTCAAGCCATTGCTGCTCAACACCAGCGGCGGCTATTACATCAACCTGTTGCGGGTGCGTCAGGCCGGCGTGCTGTCGCGTCACCGCCATACCGGCGGCGTGCATGCGATCGTGCTCAAGGGTCGCTGGTACTACCTGGAGCATGACTGGATCGCGGAGGAGGGGTCTTTTGCCTATGAGCCGCCCGGTGAAACGCATACCCTGTTCGTCCCCGAGGATGTGAGTGAAATGATCACCTGGTTCCACGTGCAGGGTGGCTACACTTACGTCGATCCGCAGGGCGTTGCCGTGGGTTACGAAGATGTGTTCACCAAGCTTGAAGCCGCCCGAGCGCATTACAAGACGCTGGGTTTGCCGGACGACTACATCGAACAGTTCATTCGCTGACCCGGCCCCCAGGAAAAAGCGCGCTTCGGCGCGCTTTTTCATGAGCGTTGAGACAACATGCCTTCAAGCTTTTCGCCAGGACCGGCCATGGACAATTATTCGCAGCTACTCGCTTTTATCTGGTCTACCGAATGTGGAAGTTTTTCTGCTGCCGCGCGCGCCCATCACCTGACGCCATCAGCGGTCAGCAAACTGATCACTCGCCTGGAAGATCGCTTGCAGGTCCGGCTGTTCCAGCGCGGCTCACGCGTGCTGACGCTGACCGAGGAGGGCGCCGCTTACCTGCGCAGCGCCAAAGCCGTCGTCGAAGCCATGAACGAGGCGGACTCGCTGGCCGAGGCGTTGCCCTCCAGGGTCAGTGGCACCCTGCGCATCCACACCATGACCTCTTTCGCCAAACACCAGATCGTGCCGTGGCTGCCGGAATTTCTGGATTTGTATCCCTCACTGGACGTTGAGATTCAGCTCGGTGCGCAATTTGTCGATCACTTCGAGCAAGGTCTGGATATCGCCATCCACAGCGGCGTATTGCCCAGCTCATCACGCATTGCCAGACGCATCGGCGAATGTGAATGGCTGATCTGTGCCTCGCCCCAGTACCTGGCCGTACACGGCACACCAACCACACCCGCAGATTTGCTGAATCATCGTTGCTTCAATTTCAGCTTCGTCAGCCCGTGGAACAAATGGTCATTTTTGCAGGATGGAGACGGCGTCTCGGTACCGGTGACCGCCAGCGCGTCGTTTACTCAAGGCGATCTGTTGCGCGACATGGCGCTGTCAGGCGCTGGCGTGGTGAAGCTTGCGGACTTTCATATCGGGCTTGATGTAAAAGCGGGAACACTGGTGCCGTTGCTTGAGGATTTCAAAACGGGTGTGGTCGAGCCGATCTACCTGCTTTATTCGGATCGCAAGCATTTGAGTCCACGGATACGAGTGTTCATCGAGTTTTTTCAGAACAAGTGGCGTGAGCATCCGTGGAAAACTGCAAGCTGGCTGTAAAAGACTGGCGTCAGCGACGGACTACTCCGTCGCCAACAGCCTCTTTACCTCAGCCACAATCACCGCAATATCAAACGGCTTGGGCACCACCACATCAAACAGATCCGAACGCTGCATGCCGATGTGCGCTTGCGCGCCACTCATGAGAATGATCGGCAAGTGTTTGACGGACGGCTGGGCACGCACGGCTTCGGCGAATTCGAGGCCGTCCATGACTGGCATCATGAAGTCGGTAATAACCAGCGCCGGACGTTCTCTTTCCAGCACTTCGAGCGCTTTCTTGCCGTTGCTCGCGGTCACAGTCATGAAGCCCTCATCCTCAAGCGCAAAGCCAAGAATGTCAGCAATCAGATACTCGTCGTCGACTACCAGAATGGTGGTCATGTTATTTCAACCCGCTTGAAGACTTACGAAATTGAACCAGGCAATGACTCAGCTGCGACTGAAGGTTCATTTTTCAAAGCCTTTTCCAGGAACACATCTTGATCGCGTACAACCACCTCGAACCGCGACGGGTTGTAGGAGCTATCGCGTATCTTGAGAATGGAAAGCGTCCTGCGAAGTTCAGCGTGATTTTCAAAGAACCGCATGAGGATCAGGTTGTCGACAATACTGGACAGGTCAGAGTTCGGTGCGCTGACCTCGGAGCCGAACAAATCGCGCATTTCCCAGGAGGCAAAGACCGTCACGCCTCTGGACCGCAGTTCGTTCATCAGTGCACTGAAAAAGTCGGTGATGCGTTCCGGTGTGGTTGACACCCGTGTCATGCCGCTCAGGCTATCGATGAACAGGCGCTTGATGCCTCTCTCATCGACCAGGCTCAGCAGGCGTGCGCCGAGGCCATCGAGCAAACCCTCCGTTGTTGGCTGCCAGGCAATGCTCAATGCGCCGCTGTGTTCCATGTGTTCAATATCGATGCCCAGCGAACGGCCTTTCAGGCGCAGGCGCTGCGGGCTTTCATAGAAACCGAAATGCAGGCCAGGCGCTTCGGCCGTAGATTGCGCGAGAAACTTCAGACCCAGCGTGGTCTTGCCGATCCCGGAAGGCCCCATGACCAGCGTCACGCTGGAGCTGTGCAAGCCACCACCGAGGATGTCATCCAGTGAAGCAATGCCGCTGGGGATGCGCGTCATGTCCGCGCTGTCAGGGGCGGAAGGGCGCTTGTAGAGACTTTCGAGGCGCGGATAGACGACCAGGCCGTTATCGGTGATTTCGCATTCGTGAAGACCGGTCAACGCGCCGCTGCCGCGAGTCTTGCGCAAATGAATGCGGCGCACCGAACGGGTACCGAACAGCTCTTCACCCATTTCGATGACGCCGTCGACCATCGTGTGCTCGGGGCTGCCGTCGTCCAGGCGCGAGCTGGTCAGGAACAGCACGGTGCAACCGGCAAATGCGGCATGGCCTTGCAGTTCGGAAATGAATTTTTTCGTGTCGATCGGCGAGTCGGCTTTGGAGCGTGCATTAAGCAGGCCATCGACGACCATGACGGTCGCCTTCTGCCGAGTGATTTCACGTCGCAGCAGCTTCACGACTTCATCGAGGCCTTCGTTTTCCAGCGTATCGAATGCGCTGACAAACTGAATTTCCGCGCCGACTCGCGAAGCGTCGAAAAAACTCATGGTCGACAGGAACTGGAACAGGCGGTCGTGGGACTCGGCCAGCAACGTGGCGACCAGCACACGGCCGCCGTTGCGGGCATGGTGAAACCCTAGCTGGTTGGCAAGGATGGTCTTGCCGGAGCCCGGGCGCCCTTGAATGATGTATGAAGCGCCGGCGACAAAGCCCCCCTGAAGCAGCGCGTCGAGCCCTTCGATCCCGCTTTGAAGGCGTTTTAGCTTTTCCACAATGCGACCCTGATCTGAATAAACAGGCTTGTTCAGCCGAATGAGTGAAATGCTAACGCCATTTCCGGTTGAGGGCCATAAAGGCTGGGGAAAAGTAGCGTTTTTGCAATGTGAACCTGGCACGTGACTGCTCGGGATCAGGGGGTAGTGACAAGCCCGGCACAGGAAGATTCGATTTTTCGAAACCCGGAAGCCGATTACATCCATAGGCGCTGCTGCGGACCATGAGGGTAACGCTTGCCACTTTGCTTTCATGAAATCGTCACAAAACTGCTGCAGAGTTCGGGAGCCCGTAATCACTAGGTGTCATTTAATGAAAAGTTTGATGAAGTCTGCTGCGCTCGCCATTGCGGTATCTCTTTGTGCCACCTCGGCCTCCTTTGCAGCAGAAAATGTTCGCCTGACGGGGTCCGGAGCAAGTTTCCCGGCGCCGATCTATCTGACCTGGTTCAAGGATTTCAGCAAGAAATCCGATGGCGTCACTGTCGATTACCAATCCAAGGGCAGTGGCGCGGGCGTACAGGACTTCTTGAACAAAACCGTGGATTTCGCTGCCAGTGACTCGGCAATGAAAGACGAAGATATCGCCAAGGTCGCCGAAGGCGTGCAGTTGCTGCCAATGACCGCCGGTGAAATCGTGCTGGCCTATAACCTGCCGGGCAATCCCAAGGGTCTGAAGCTGCCACGCGACGTCTATTCCAACATTTTCCTGGGCAAGATCACGCGCTGGAACGATCCGCAGATCGTCGCAGCCAACCCGGACCTGAAACTCTCCGATACGCCGATCACCGTTGTCGTGCGTGCAGATTCCAGCGGTACGACCGCGGTATTCACCAAGCACCTGGCAACCGTCAACGCCGAGTTCAAGCAGGCGTTGGGTGAGGGCAACACCGTCAACTGGCCGGCCAGTGACAAGTTCATCAAATCGCCAAAAAACGATGGCGTAACCGCTACCGTACGCCAGACCCCTGGTGCGATTGGTTACATCGAATATGGCTTCGCCAAGCTGGCCAAGGTCGACTTTGCCCAGTTGCAGAACAAGGCTGGCAATTACGTCGTGCCAAACGCCGAAAGCGGTGCCGAGGCCCTGGCGGCGGTGAAGATGCCGGAAAACCTGGTGGCCTGGCTGCCTGATCCGGACGGTGCCAAGTCCTATCCGATCACCTCTTATACCTGGATGATTTTCCGCAAGGACAATGGCAACCCGGCCAAGGCCAAGGCCATGCGTGAAATGGTCGAATACAGCCTGACCGAGGGGCAGAAGATTGCCGATTCGATGGGTTACATCCCGTTGCCGCAATCGGTCGTCGAACAGGTTCGCAAAGCGTCCGCCAACATTCAGTAACGCCGTGAGGTCTCTCACGGCGTGTGCGTCTGCGCCACGCCGTGAGAGTTTTCCCCCTGTTCCGGACTTAGCCCATGAACAAACCTTTTGTCGTACCGGTTAATCCCGACTCTGCCTGCCAGCCACCTTCGACGAAGGATTTCCTGGTTGATCGCACCTTCCGCGCGCTGGCGCGCATCGGTGTGGTACTGATTCTGGCGCTGGTATTTGCACTGGTGTTCGAAGTCGGACGCAAGGCACTTCCCGGTATGGAGAAGCACGGCTTCGATGTGCTTCTGGGCAGCGTATGGGACGTCAACCAAGGCAAATACGGCATTCTGCCAGCCATCTGGGGCACGCTCTACAGCGCGTTCATCGCGTTGCTGATCGCCGGTGTTTTTGGTGTGAGCATGGCGATCTTCCTGACCCAGGATTTCCTGCCGACCAAGCTCGCTGCGCTGTTTCGCACCATCGTCGAACTGCTCGCGGCCATCCCCAGCGTGGTCTATGGCCTGTGGGGGATCTATGTGGTGATCCCGGCGATTCGGCCGCTGACGACCTGGTTGAACAGCGAGCTGGGCTGGATACCCTTTTTCGGCACGTCCCTGAGCGGTCCGGGCCTGCTGCCCGCAGCGCTGGTGCTCGCCATCATGATTCTGCCGACCATTGCCGCCGTTTCGCAGGACGCGCTGACGGCTGTGCCGATGAAAACCAAACAGGCCGCGTACGGCATGGGCACAACCCATTGGGAAGCGATTCTCAAGGTGATGGTGCCTTCGGCTGCCACCGGCATTTTCGGCTCGCTGGTGCTGGGCCTGGGGCGCGCGCTGGGTGAAACGATGGCGCTGGCCATGCTGGTCGGCAATGCCAACAACATTTCCCTTTCGTTGTTTGCACCGGCCAACACGCTTGCCGCTCTGCTGGCGCTGAACTTCCCCGAAGCCGGGCCGAACGAGATCGAGGTGTTGATGTATGCCGCGCTCGTGCTGATGTTGATTACGCTGATCGTGAACATTTTCGGCTCGATGATCATGATGTACGCCCAACGGGGTAACAAGTGATGACTGATCTGACCGCAGCAACAGACCTGACGGCGCCAACCGGTGCGATGCCCAGCTTGCAACGCAGGTTCGAAGGCCGCGCGCTGCGCAGCCTGATCCTGACCACCCTGGTCTGGGCAGGTGCTTTGCTGGCCAGCGTGCCGCTGATTTCCGTGCTCTACATGCTGATCACCCGTGGTGGCGCGCGTCTGAACCTGGAAGTCTTCACCGAACTGCCGCCGACCGGCTTCGAGATGGGCGGCGGTTTCGGCAACGCGATGGCGGGTACCTTTGTGATGGTCGGTATCGCGGCAGCGATCGCGGTGCCGGTCGGGATCATGGCGGCCATTTTTCTGGCTGAGCTGGGGCCGGACAGCAAGCTGGGGAACGCCGCACGTTTTGCCGCCAAGATGCTTACGGGCCTGCCATCAATCCTGGCAGGTGTATTTGCCTACGCCTTGGTAGTGATGACCACCGGCACGTATTCGGCACCGGCAGGTGGCGTGGCGCTCGCCGTCCTGATGCTGCCTATCGTGGCGCTGACCGCAGAAGAATCGATGCGGATGGTGCCCAAGATCATGAAAGATGCTGCTTATGGCATGGGCTGCACTCGCTCGCAGGTCATCTGGAAGATCATCTTGCCGACCGGCATGCCGGCGATCCTGACTGGCGTGATGCTCGCCGTGGCGCGTGCCGCAGGCGAGACGGCCCCCTTGTTGTTTACCGCGCTGTTCAGCAACTACTGGATCTACCACCAGGGCAATCTCGATGTCATGAATCCGACTGCCTCATTGGCGGTGCTGATCTACAACTTCTCCGGCATGCCTTTCGATAACCAGCTCGAGCTCGCATGGGCGGCCTCGTTGGTGCTGGTGATGATCGTGCTGTTCGTGAACATCATCAGCCGGATCTTCGGCAAGCCCAAGTATTAAGAACGGGAGCATCTGATTTTGAACGTATCCACTGCGCAAATTGCCGCTCCTTTTGTCACCCAGGCGCCTGTAGTCATGGACTGCAAACTGGACAAGATTTTCTACGGCAACTTCATGGCAGTACGTGACAGCCACGTGCCCATCGAGAAAAACAAGATCACCGGATTCATCGGTCCCTCAGGCTGCGGCAAAAGCACCGTGCTGCGCAGCCTCAACCGCATGAACGATCTGGTGAAGGGCTTTCGTTTCGAGGGCCATGTGCATTTCCTCGGGCAGGACGTCTACGGCAAGGGCGTCGATCCGGTGGTCGTGCGCCGCTACATCGGCATGGTGTTTCAACAGCCTAACCCGTTCTCGATGAGCATCTTCGACAACGTCGCGTTTGGTCTTCGCCTCAACCGCTACAAGGGCGATATCGGCGACCGCGTCAAGCATGCGCTGCAAGGCGCCGCGCTGTGGGACGAAGTCAAGGACAAGCTCAAGGTCAGCGGCCTGTCGCTCTCCGGTGGCCAGCAACAACGCCTGTGTATCGCCCGGGCGATCGCCACTGAGCCGGAAGTCCTGCTGCTGGATGAGCCTTGTTCGGCACTGGACCCGATCGCCACCCGACGCGTTGAAGAACTGATGGTCGAGTTGAAGAAGGACTACACCATCGCACTGGTGACTCACAACATGCAGCAAGCCATCCGTGTTGCTGACACCACGGCGTTTTTCTCGGTGGATATTTCCCAGGGCACACGCACCGGTTATCTGGTCGAGATGGGCCCGACCGCGCAGATCTTCGACAACCCGCGTGAACAGATGACCGGCGATTACATCAGCGGCAAGTTCAGCTGAGCCTTGCCACCGGTCACGGCCGCCTACCTGCACAAGCCAAATGGATTTGGCGGGCATCGGTGGACATTTACCAAGCGTTTCCAAGGAGCTCCAATGCCTGCCACGCATCGCCTTGATTTGCCTGCGATTGAACGCGCACTGCGTAATGTGCAGAGTCGTTTCGCCGAGCTCAGCCGGCACTTCACCGAGCCCCGAGACCCGTTCACTGACGAAGTCCTGAACAATGTGCTTGAAGGCTATGCGTTGGTTGACGAATATGTTGCCCGCGGCGTCGACCTGTTCGATCTGCAGCAACTGAACCTGATGCTGGAGATCAATGCCACAGTGCTTTGTGGCCGGGATCCGGCGCGCCGGCTCGAATACGCCCAGCATCTGGCAGCTACCGAGGCGCACTTCTTCAACAATGTTGAGGGAGGCATCAAGGACTTGTACAACTGGTATTGCGCTTATCGCAGTGAGTCAGTCTGGAAGCGTGCAGCGGGTGTCTATGTGCGCATTCTGAGCAAGCCGCAGCTGTTTATCGAAGGCAACAACCGCAGTGGCTCGCTGATTGTCAGCTACCTGCTCATGCGGGCAGGGCTGCCTCCATTCGTGTTGACCCTGGAAAATGCCGAGGGCTATTTCAACCCGTCTTCGGTCATCCGCAACTCCGCCAAGCATGGCGTCAAGGCGTTGTACGAATTGCCCAAGATCAAGAAAAAATATGCAGCATTCCTGGAAGAACAGGCGCCTGATCCAATGAAGTTCTTTCTCAAAGGCAAGCCTTTGCCTCTCTCGCAGGGTAGTAATTGATGAGCTGGGCTCCAGCATTTGCCAGATTGAGAACCTTCGGCAGCCGGGCAGGGCAGGCTATCCGCTGCGCTTTGCCGCAGTTGTTCGAACGTCAGCGCATACGGATTTCGTTCGATATCGATGACACGCTCGCTTGCCAGCTTCATCACTGCGCAGTCGAGACCAGTCGACTACCGGCCTGTATTCATCGTTGGCTGGGTGAACCGTTGCGGATGGGCACACGATCGCTGATCCGAGAGCTGCGTCGCCAGGATTGCAGTGTCTGGGTCTACACCTCATCCGGGCGCACGCCGTCCTATATCAGGCGCTGGTTGGCGCTGTACGGTATCCGCGTCGATGGCGTGGTCAACAGCGTGCTGCACAACCGTGCCCTGACGGCGCACGGGATGTCGAATGCGCCTTCCAAGTATCCGCCAGCGTTCGATATCGACTTGCATGTCGATGATTCGGAGGGCGTGCAGATTGAAGGCAAGGATCATGGCTTCCGGGTGGTCGTGGTGCATCCCGAGGATGATCGCTGGGCGCAGAAAGTGCTCGATTCGGTGGCCAAGGTCCAGGCGCAGCTCGCCTGGCAGCAAATGCTCAGACCTCAGGCGCCGGTGCAACAGCGTGCGGAGGCTGTCTTTGAGTCGCTTGGCTGAGCGAGTACACATTGGCTATCTGGACAGCAGCGCCTCAGGTGTACGAGGCACTGCTGTGAAATGACTCAACAGATGCGCAAACGCTGCTGTGCAAACATGTCTCGCAGAAACGACAAAGCCCTGAATAATCAGGGCTTTGTCGTACATAAGATGGCGGAGGCGATGGGATTCGAACTCATGGACCTGTTACAGTCGACGGTTTTCAAGACCGTTGCCTTAAACCACTCGGCCACACCTCCGTTTGCGTTGCGGGCGCCATAATACCTGAATGAAACACACTGTCAAACTCTCTGCATGGCTTGTTACAGAGCGTCTGTTATGATCTTTGCGACTGAACGTTTCAAACCAACAGGAGTGTCGCCATGCGCGAACAGGATTACGCAGTTAATAACAGCGTGCAGGCTGAGCAGCTAGAGGTTAGCCGCGTCCTGCGCAACACTTATGGTCTCTTGGCTCTGACCCTCGCATTCAGCGGTGTGATGGCCTTCGTAGCCCAGCAGATGCGTGTCGGCTACCCGAACATTTTCGTGGTGCTGATCGGCTTCTACGGGCTGTTCTTCCTCACCAACAAACTCCGTGATTCCGCGTGGGGCCTGGTGTCCGCCTTTGCGTTGACCGGTTTCATGGGTTTCCTGCTCGGCCCGATCCTCAACCGTTACCTGGGCATGCAGGGCGGCGCTGAAGTGGTCAGCTCGGCGTTCGCCATGACCGCGCTGGTGTTCGGTGGTCTGTCGGCCTACGTGCTGATCACCCGCAAGGACATGAGCTTCCTCGGTGGCTTCATCACCGCCGGTTTCTTTGTCCTGCTGGGCGCTACGCTGGCGAGCTTCTTCTTCCAGATCAGCGGCCTGCAACTGGCGATCAGCGCCGGCTTCGTGCTGTTCTCGTCGGTCTGCATTCTGTTCCAGACCAGCGCGATCATCCACGGCGGCGAGCGCAACTACATCATGGCGACCATCAGCCTGTATGTATCGATCTACAACCTGTTCGTCAGCCTGCTGCAACTGTTCGGCATCATGAGCCGCGACGACTGATCGTAATGGCTGCAATAAAAAACCCGCTTCGGCGGGTTTTTTATCGTCTGGAGAAAAGTGTCTGCTCAGTTGATGACGATGCTGCCGTCCACTTGCTGACGGTAGATCGTGTAGGGCAGCAGCAAAGTATCGAGCGCGCCGGACACCACGGCGTCCACCAGCACCACCGGAATGGCCGCGTTGCGGTGATCATCGGGATCGATGCCTGAGGCCAGCGGAGCGTTCAGCGTGCAGAAGTCATAAGCGAGGCCGCTGTAGATTCTCGGTACCGCGCCGCAATAGCTTTTCTGCTGCTTGAGCCCGTCAATGGCAGCCTGGTCGTCGCGCGCCACCGTTTGAATCGTGCCACAACCGCCGAGCAGCAGGGCCGCGAGCAGTATTGCCTGAATTTTCATAGCGCCATTCCTTAGCCGCGAAAAACCCCAATCTACCCTGATCACTGGTAAAAGACACCTACGCCATCGGTGGCAGGCGTCGCTTGACCGGGGTCTTCTTGACGATCGCGGTGTTGGTTTCGGCCAACGTATTCAGTCGGTCTAGCAGGGTATCGAGCTGCTCCATCGAGCGCACGTGCAGGCGGGCGATAAAACAGTCGTCACCGGTGACCTTGTCGCACTCGGTGAACTCCGGAATCGACATGATCTGCCGCTCAACCTCCTGCAATTGCCCTGGCAGCGGCCGCACACGGACGATCGCCTGCAACTGATAGCCGAAGCATTTCGGATCGATCTCCACCGTGTAGCCCTTGAGCACGCCGCGCTCTTCCAGGCGCCGCAACCGCTCTGCCACGCTAGGCGATGACAGGCCGCTGATCTGCGCCAGCGCTTTGAGCGAGCGCCGCGAGTCTTCCATCAGCGCGCTGATAAGGATCTGATCGATATCGTCAGTCACATTCAAACTCCGGATTAGGCGAAGGGCGCAAATCACCCTCGATAAAAAAGGCGAAAACCAAGTTTAGCCTGCTTTATGCGCTGGAGCAGCGCGAGGTGCGCTTGGCATACTTTTGCCATGCTTCGCTCACAGCCTCAGGAGAAGATGATGGACAACGCAATCCGCCGCGGCTCGCTGGAAATGACCGCCGCCATGCTGATATCCGGGACGATCGGCTGGTTTGTGCTGGTGTCCGGGCAACCGGTGCTCGACGTGGTGTTCTGGCGCTGCGTGTTCGGCGCCGGCACCTTGCTCTTGGTCTGCGCCGCTTTTGGCTTCCTGCGTCCGGGAATGCTGACTCGCACAACGTTTCTGCTGGCGGTGCTCAGTGGCATGGCGATTGTCGGCAATTGGGTGCTGCTGTTCGCATCCTATTCCCGCGCCTCGATTGCCATCGGCACCGCAGTCTATAACGTGCAGCCATTCATGCTGGTCGGCCTGGCGGCGTTGTTCCTCGGCGAGAAAATTACCCTGCAGAAGCTGTTCTGGCTGGCGATTTCGTTCATGGGCATGCTGGCGATCGTCAGCGCCCATGGCACGCAAGGCGAGGAGGGTAACGATTACTTGATGGGGATTGCCCTGGCGTTGGGCGCGGCGTTTCTGTATGCGATCGCGGCACTGATCATCAAGCGCCTGACCGGCACGCCGCCGCACCTGATCGCGCTGATTCAAGTCTGCACCGGGGTGCTGTTGCTCGCGCCTTTTGCGCATTTCGATGCGTTGCCGCAAGGCGTCGATGCCTGGGCCAGTCTGCTGACTCTCGGGATCGTGCACACCGGTCTGATGTACGTCTTGCTGTACGGCGCGATTCAAAAATTGCCGACGGCATTGACCGGCGCGCTGTCCTTTATCTATCCGATCGCGGCAATTTTCGTTGACTGGTTCGCCTTCGGCCATCGCCTCCAATTGCTGCAATGGATAGGCGTCGCAGCGATCCTGCTGGCGGCCGCCGGCATGCAACAAGGTTGGGGCTGGAAAGCCCGGCGGCTGGCGGCACAATAAGGATCAGATGTTCCAGCGCGGTGCGGTTGCTGCCAAGCGCTGGCGCATCTCGCTGATATTGGCCGCCAGTTGCCGGGTCAGCATCCGGTAGCCGTCGAGCGTATTGGCGACTGGCGCATCAAGGTCCGCTGCTGGCAGCTCCATCGGTCGCTCCAGCCGTTGCGAGGCCCCGGTTTTCAACGCGCGAGCCATGCCGATCAGCTGCACACGAATCTGCCGGTGCTCAGCCTTCAGTGCCGTTTGCAGATGTGCCGTGGCCTGCGGGTCGCTTGCGTTGGGACGGATATTGCCGAGAATTTCCAGCGTACTGATGCACATGCGCAGGTTGCGCTGAATCGCGTCGAGCTCGGTCATGGAGATTTTCACTTCCTTGGACACCGACGGCATCAGCGAGCGCAATTGCACCATCACCGCGCCGACTTTGCTCATCAGCCGCACATGCTCGTCGGCGCTGACCGCTTCACCGTTGATGATGCGCCCGTACACTGTGGCGCAGTCGCGCAAGGCGTCGGCGAGGTTGTAACGCCACGAGTAGACCGCGTACAGCGGCAGGGCGAAGGAAAACGCCAGGGCGAGGGCGATGCCGATCAGGATGTCGACGCCGCGCCACAGACCATCGGTGATCGGGTTGTCGCCATGCCCGGCAACGATGAACACGGTGATCGCCGAGAGCAGAGCGGTGTAGCCGCCCTTGCCGATCGCGTGATAAGAGAAAAACCCACAGACCACGGCCATGGAAAAATAGGTCAGCCACGGCATGCCCAGCCAGGCGTGCTGCGCCACTAGGGCCAATCCGACCCCCGCGCCGATCAGGGTGCCGATAGCGCGCTCGGCGGCTTTTTTGCCGATGTTGCCGTGGTGCTGCAAACCGCCGATGACTACCAGCATGGTCACCGATGCCCATTCGCCGTGGGGCAGATTGATGCCAGTGGTCAGCAGAATCGTCGCCAGCAACCCCAAGGCCACCCGCACGGAATGGATCAGGCGGGCGTGACGGTAGCGCCGATACGGGTCCAGCAGCGGACGCAGGATACGGCGCAACAGCGGTGGCAGGCGGTGGGTGCTGTAAGTAGTCAGTGCGAACCTCGTGAGTCAGTCAAATCAATGGAAGGGGAAAATGTAATTCATCCAGGCGGACATGCGCAGCAGGATTTTGCGCATCGCGCCGATGTGTTGAAAGTGCTTGCTGTACAGCGCCGCTTGTCCATACGCGCCGCCTGGCATGAGCGCGCTGTATTCGGCGAACGCCGGATCGGTTATCTCGATGATCACTGGCACCCGTCCGGCCGGTGGCGAGCCGGTGTAACTGATCAGGGTACCGGAAGGTTGCACCTGGCCCTCGGCGATCACCCCGATCACACTTTTCACCCGACCGGCGAAGACCTTGCCGGGAATGCCGTCGAAGGCGACTTCGGCCTCGTCGCCCACGGTCAGACGCAGCAGGCTGTTCTGACGCATCCAGGCGGCGAAGTACTGACCTTCCTGCGGAATAAACACCATCGACGGGCGCAGCGGCAGCTTGCTCGCCATCATCCCCGGGCGCAGCGAAACGTGGGTGACGAAGCCTTTGCTCGGCGCTCGAACCACGGTGTTGTCCAGCTCGAACTGCGCATTGTCCAGTTGCGCCTGCAGATCGTCGGTGCGGGCAATGGCTGCATCCAGTTCACGCTGGGTGCCGAAGTTGCGGCGGATCAGTTCGGTGATGCGGTAGCGGTCGCCTTTGGCTGCAACCAGTTGCGCCTTCAGCGATTTCAAGCGGTTCTGGAAAGGCGTGGGATCGATGCGGAACAGCACGTCGCCTTTTTCCAGGGGTTCGTTGCCCTTTACCGGCACGTCGATCACCTGGCCACTGATGATCGGAATGACCGGCACCGAGACAAAGTAGGAGCGCGCCACCTCGGAATAGGGATGGTTGTAGTTCATGGTGAAAATCAGCGCGCCGATGATCAGCACGCCCCCCAGCACAGCGGTGGGCACCGTCCATTTGTTCAGCGGAATGCGGAAGATCTTGAAAATGGCGACGCAGAGTGCGGCGTACGTGAGGATGAGCAACAGATCCATGCTCAGATCCCCCGGCTGTCAGATTGCGGCGCAACCGGCGACTGCGCTTCGAGCCGCTCGATCCGGGCTTGCAGCTCGACGACCTGCTGCTCCAGTTGATTGACGTGATTCTGAATGGGTTTGCCATCGCCGAAACCCCAACCGCGATCCTCGCGATAGGCCATCGCCCAGATCCACAGAAACGGCCACAGCGCATGCAGGGTAAACAGGCTGACCCAGCCCGTGGCATGGATCGCGTCCTGATGCGGGTGGTTGCGGTGGACGGCGATCTCGTACGGAATGTCATGCAGCACGATGATCCCGTAAAACAGCACGAGACCGACAAAAACCAACAGACCCAACGCGAAGTAATCGAGCATGGTCAGCCTCCCGGGCATTCAGCAATGCTGGGCTGAGTGTAGTCACTGAATCGCCGGGGGGCTGACGGATCGGCAGGATCGTTCAATCCTGCCGATCATCCGTCAAAAGATGTAATCGGTGGTCAGGAAACTCGAATCCCGCCCGCGAATGATCTCGCTGATCAGGTCCTTGTTGCTCTCCTGGAATTTGGTCGCCACCAGCGTGCGGATCGAAAACACCCGCAAGGCATCGTGAACCGACAGCGTGCCTTCGGCGGAGTTTTTGCGACCGTTGAACGGGTAAGTGTCCGGGCCGCGCTGGCACTGGGCGTTGAGGTTGATCCGCCCGACCTGGTTGGCGAAAGTGTCGACCAGCCGGCCGACCGCCACCGGGTTGGTGCCGAAGATGCTCAACTGCTGGCCGAAATCGGATTCCAGCACGTAGTCGATCACGGTATCGAGGTGGCGGTACGGCACGATGGGCACGACCGGGCCGAACTGTTCTTCCTGATACACGCGCATCTGCGGGTTCACCGGATAGAGCACTGCCGGGTAGAAGAACGAGGCGTGGGACTCGCCACCATTCGGGTTGACCACCTGTGCGCCTTTGCTTTGCGCATCCGCGACCAGACCGTGCAGATAATCGACCTTGCCCGACTCCGGCAGCGGCGTCAGCGCCACGCCGCTGTCCCACGGCATGCCCGGTTTCAGCGTGGCCAGTCTGGCGTTGAATTTCTCGATGAAGCTGTCGACCACGTCTTCATGCACGAAAAGAATTTTCAGTGCGGTGCAGCGCTGACCGTTGAACGACAGCGAACCGGTGACCGCTTCGCTGACGGCGTTGTCGAGATCGACTTCGGGCAGGACGATACCCGGGTTCTTGGCGTCCAGACCCAGAGCCGCGCGCAAACGGTGTGGTTTCGGGTGCAGCTTCTTCAGGTCACTGGCGGCCTTGTTGGTGCCGATGAAGGCGAAGATGTCGATCTTGCCGCTGGCCATCAGAGCGCTGACGGTCTCGCGGCCGCTGCCGTAGATGACGTTGATCACGCCGCTCGGGAAGCTGTCGCGGAAGGCTTCGAGCAAAGGCCGAATCAGCAGCACGCCGAGCTTGGCCGGTTTGAACACCACGGTATTGCCCATGATCAGTGCCGGAATCAGCGTGGTGAAGGTTTCGTTCAGCGGGTAGTTGTAAGGCCCCATGCACAAGGCGACGCCGAGCGGCACGCGGCGGATCTGGCCGAGGGTGTCCTGCTCCAGCTCAAAGCGGCTGGAACGGCGGTCGAGTTCTTTCAGGGCATTGATGGTGTCGACGATGTAATCGCAGGTGCGATCGAACTCTTTTTCCGAGTCCTTGAGGTTCTTGCCGATCTCCCACATCAGCAGCTTGACCACGGCCTCGCGCTGCTCGCGCATGCGGCCGAGGAATGCTTCGACGTGCTGGATGCGCTCGGCCACGCGCATGGTCGGCCACAGGCCCTGACCTCTGTCGTAAGCGCGAACGGCAGCGTCGAGGGCGGTGAGGGCGGTGTCGGCATCCAGCAGCGGCGTGCTGCCGAGGATCACCTGTTCTTCGCCGTTTTCGCTTTTCAGATAAACCGGACTGCGCACCTGCGCGAGGGGGCCGTCCCAGCGGCGCAATTGACCATCGACCAGATATTCACGCTGCTCGACCTGAGCGTCGAGGCGATATTTTTCCGGGATGTCGCTGACCGAAGGGAACAGGTTGCCAAGGATTTTTGCTGTGGTCATGTCACTACCCTGTGTTGAAGTCGGCGTGCCGATTGAAAGTCTTGTGAAGGTTATACGCCTGAACGGGCCGGGATTTAACCCTGTGAATGTCACGCGAATGTCACGCACCCGTGCAACCGCAGTCCACCCTGTGGGAGCGAGCCTGCTCGCGAAGGCGGCGGCACATCCAACATCCTCATTGCCTGACACAGCGCTTTCGCGAGCAGGCTCGCTCCCACGGTCGATCGTTTAAATCAGTCAGTCTGTCTTCGGTAATGAAGCTTTTATGACAAAAGTTCGGTAGCCCTTTGCCAGTCCGGTCATGCCTGTGTAACGCGCTTGAGGGGCCTTTCGGGGCGCACTTTGCGAGTCGGGGCGGGACGCCGGGAGTGAGGCAATGGGGACTATGGAACGCTATTCGAAAGTGGGCATGCAGGAGCTCGATCAACGCCTGTCGAAGATCGTCGAAGCGGCGCGCAAGAAGCCGGTTTCGGTGTATCGCTACGGCGCGCCGTGGGTCTGGATCGTCTCGCAGGAGGACTGGCAGGGTGCTTTGAAAGAAGTGTCCAGCTACATTCCGCCGGGCCATTCGCTGGTGTTGCTGCGCCCGCAGATCGACGATCTGCTCGACGCCCACCAGGACCTGCTGCACGACCTCAATGCCGCACCCGGCATGCTCATTCCCGCGCAGACGGTGATGCACATCCTGCTCCTGCAATTGCTGTATTCGGTGCCCAGCGAACAGCAGCTCTATGAACAGCTGAACTACAACCTGCTGTTCCGCTGGTTCGTCGGCCTCGGCCTGAACCAGAAAGTCTGGAGTTTCACCGCCCTCAGCCGTGACATCGCCACGCTGCTCAACGAGCCGCGCGCGGTGCTGCTGATTCAGAAAATCATCGGCGAAGTGTTCTGCGGTGCCCTGCTGCAAATGCCCGAGTTCTCGCTGAACTTTGCGCTGTTGCACACCTGGCTGGGCAAGCACGCCTGCGCCACAACGATCAGCAATTGACGCAGCACACCGGGCGCTAACGCCCACAGGTCATCGCGAATTTCAGGGGGTAATGTGGAACGGATTTTCACGTCACGGCTGGCGCTGTGGGGCTGGCTGCTGGTGACGGCGGGCGCGCAGCCGGCGCTGGCCGAGGAGGGCACAGAAGCGCCCGCCGCGCAGCGACTGGTCGACGTCAACGAATACTTCGTGCGCGGCAATACCGTGCTCGATGCCCGCGCGATCGAAGAAGCGGTGTACCCGTTTCTCGGCCCGCAGAAAGCCTTGAGCGACATCGAAGGCGCCCGCGATGCGTTGCAGAAGGCCTATCAGGAACGCGGCTATCAATCGGTGTTTGTCGAGCTGCCCGAGCAGGCCGTGGCCGATGGCATCGTCTATCTGCAAGTCAGCGAAACCAAGGTCGGCCGGGTGCGCGTGGTCGGCGCCAAACACTATTCGCCGCTGGACATCCGCGACAACGTCCCGGCGCTGAAAGAAGGCGAGGTGCCGGACTTTGCCAAAGTCCAGGGCGAACTCGCGCAGCTCAACAAGACCCCCGGTCGCCAGGTCATGCCTTTGGTGCGCGAGGGTCAGCGCCCCGGCACCATGGATGTCGACTTGCAGGTCGAAGACCAGAACCCGTGGACGGCCAGCGTCGGCCTCAATAACGACTACAGTGCCGACACCGAAAAGCTGCGCAGCGTTACCAGCCTCGGTTACAACAACCTCTGGCAACTCGGTCACAGCGTCAACCTGACGTTCTTCACCGCGCCGCAGGAAACCGACAACGCCAAGGTCTGGTCCGGGTCCTACACCGCGCCGCTGAGCGAGCGCTGGAGCGTGCAGTTCTCCGGTTACCAGTCCGACAGCAACGTCGCCACCATCGGCGGCAGCAACGTGCTCGGCAAGGGTCACAGCTACGGCGTCGCGGCGATTTACACATTGCCCTCGAGCGGCAATTGGTCGAACTCGTTGTCGGCCGGGATCGACTTCAAGGACTTCGACGAGCGTCTGAGCCTGTCCGGCGAAAGCGACAAGGTGCCGCTCAAATACGCACCGTTCACCTTCGCTTACAACGGCTTTCGCTATAGCGAAAAGAGCCAGCTCGGCCTCGGCCTGAGTCTGGTTGCCGCCACCCGCAGCGTGTTCGGCTATGGCAGCGACGACGAAGACTTCGACTACAAACGCTATCGCGCCAAACCGAGTTTCGCCGTGCTCAAGGGCGACACCAACTACACCTGGACCTTTGACAACGACTGGCAGAGCGCAAGCAAAGCCGCATTCCAACTCGCCTCGGGGCCGCTGGTTTCCAACGAACAATTCTCCGCCGGTGGCGCCACCTCCGTGCGCGGCTATCTCGCGGCAGAGCGCACCGCCGATGACGGCTATTTGCTCAGCCAGGAATTGCGCACACCGTCGCTGGCGAAATTTGCCGGCACGTGGATGCAGGACTGGCGCTTCTACGCCTTCGCCGAGGGTGCGCAACTTTACCTGCGCGACGAACTGCCGGATCAGGACGCCAATTACGCCCTGGCCAGCGTCGGCCTCGGCACCCGCGCCAGCCTGAGTAAATGGCTGTCCGGCAGCCTCGACTGGGGCTACCCGCTACTCGAAGGGCCGAACACCTCAAAGCAGGAATCGCGCCTGCACTTCAACCTCCAAGCCACTTTCTAACGGAGCACGTCCATGCAACGCCTCTTCCTTTCGTTGTTGATCTGCCTGGGCTTCGTGCTCCCGGCCACGGCTCAGGCCTGGTGGCAGGACGACTGGCATTACCGCAAACAGATTGCCGTCGACACCACGCCACAAGGCGCGGCGATCAATCAGGCCCTCGGCCGCACCGCACTGCTGGTGCGCCTGCACACCGGCAACTTCACCTTCGACGGCGTGAAAGAGGATGGCTCCGATCTGCGTTTCGTCGCGGCGGATGACAAAACCGTGCTCAACCACCAGATCGAAAGTTTCGATGCGCTGATGGGGATGGCGCTGATCTGGGTCGATGTGCCGAATGTCGAGGGTGGTCAGCGTCAGGACATCTGGATGTACTACGGCAACCAGAAAGCCCCGGCCACTGGCAACGGCCAACTCACTTTCGATCCGAATTACACCGCGCTGTATCACTTCGACGGCGCCACCGGCACCCCGGCGAAAGACACCACGGCGTACGGCAACACCGCGCAAAGCGCGACCGGCACAGCGATCGATGGCGTCGTCGGGCGCGCCTTGCAGTTCAGCGGCCAGCCGTTGTTGCTGCCGGCCAGTCCGTCGCTGCAACACAACGCCGGCAGCGCGTTCACCTTCAGTGCCTGGCTGCGTCTGGATCAGGCCAGCGGCGAACAAGTGATACTGGCGCGTCGCGAAGGCACGCAAAGTCTGCTGATCGGCGTCAGCCAAGGCCTGCCGTTCGTGGAAATCGACGGCCAGCGCGCTGCCGCCACGCAAGCACTGGCTCCTTCGCAATGGCAACACGTTGCGCTGACCGCCGAGGGCTCGAAAGTCACCCTGTATATCAACGGTCGCGAAAGTGCTGCGTTGGCCCAGGCGATGCCGGCGTTCAACTCGGTCATGGCCATCGGCGCCGATCTGCAGGAAGGCGCGTTCCAGCCATTCGCTGGCGCTATTGATGAGCTGCGCCTGTCGAAAGTCGCCCGTCCGGCCGCGTTGTTGCTGGCCGATGCCACCTCGCAAGGCGCCGAGTCGAAACTGGTGGCTTACGGCGTCGATGAAGAACAATCCGGCTTTGGCTTCGGCAGCCTCGGCTTCCTGCTCAACGCGGTGCCAGTCGACGCCTGGGTGATCATCGCCGTGCTGGTGCTGATGATGTTCCAGTCGTGGATCATCATGCTGCGCAAGAACCGCAGCCTCAGCCGCGTCACCGCTGCCAACGAAGACTTCCGCGTGCAATTCGCCAAGGTCGGCACGCGTCTGGAAATGTTCGCCGACGATGCGCAACTGGCTCAGCGTCTGCAGCATTCGTCGCTGTGGCGCCTGTATCTGGTGGCGGTCAAAGAGATCCGTACCCGTCGCGAGCAGGGCGCCGATACCTCCTCGGTTTCAGCGGCAACCATCGAAGCCATCCGCTGCTCCATGGACGGTGTGCGTACCCGCGAAAACCAGCAGCTGAGTTCGAAACTCTCGACCCTGTCCAACGCCATCGCCGGCGGCCCGTACATCGGCCTGCTCGGTACGGTGCTGGGGATCATGGTGGTGTTCCTCGGCACGGCAATGGCCGGCGACGTCAACATCAACGCCATCGCTCCCGGTATGGCCGCCGCGCTGTTGGCCACGGCCATGGGGCTGTTCGTCGCGATCCCCGCGCTGTTTGGCTACAACCGCCTGATCACCCGCAACAAGGAAGTCAGCGCCGACATGCGCGTGTTCGTCGACGAGTTCATCACTCGTCTGGCGGAGATGCATGGCGAGAGCCAGTTCAGTGAGGCGTCGCACCAGCGCGGCCATCACGCCAACCACTCCGTACCGGCCTGAGGAGCATTGACATGGCGTCCGTAAATGCCTCCCACGACGATGATGACGATGCCGCCGTCGACAGCATCAACATCACCCCACTGGTCGATGTGCTGATGGTGGTGCTGGTGATGTTCATCCTCACCGCCACGGCGCAGGTCTCCGGGATCCAGATCAACCTGCCCAAGGCCAGCGCGTCGGTGTCGCTGTCGGAAGCCAAGACCAAGGCGATCTCGGTCAACGACGGCGGCCAGGTGTTCCTCGATGCCTATCCGGTCACTTTGGCCGAGTTGGAAGAGCGCCTGCGCATCGAGAAAGCGCAGAGCCCGGATTTCCCGGTGATCGTGCGCGGCGATGCGACGGTGCAGTACCAGAAAGTCATCGAAGTGCTCGACCTGCTGCGTCGGCTCGAACTGTCCCAGGTCGGTCTCGTTACCGGCAAACCGAGTCAGGGCTGAGTCATGACCGCACAACTCCCGATCGAACCGCCGCCCGTGAAAAAGTCGCCGTTGCGCTATGTGAAGTGGGGCGCCGGACTGCTGGTCGCCGCGCTCGCCGCGTGGTTCCTCTGGCAGTGGGCCAACGACATGGCTGGCGTGCGCCGCGAAGCGCCGAAAGTGCCGACGATCATTCCATTGCCGCCACCGCCACCACCGCCGCCGGAGAAACCGCCAGAGCCGGAAACGCCGGTGGAAGAAAAAGTCGTCGAGCCCGAGCCAACGCCGGAGCCGGAGGAGGTCAAGCCTGAAGAAGAGGCGCCGCCATCGCCGGCGGACGATCTGGCCAACCCGATGCAAATGGACGGCGACGCGCAGTCCGGCAGCGACGCTTTCAACATCGGCGCGGGCAAGGGCGGCGGCATGGCCGGTGCTGGCGGCGGGCGTTTGGGCACGGGCACGTACAGCCAGTTTCTCGCGTTCACCTTCCAGCGTTTGCTGCGCGAGAACCCCGACCTGCGCAACCTCGCGTTCTCGCTACAGGCCGACGTCTGGCTGAGCAGCGTCGGCGAGATCACCCGTGTCGAGCTGATCAAGTCCAGCGGCAACCCGCAAATCGATACCCAGGTGCTGGCCGCTTTACGCGGTGCGCCAGCCCTCAGCGAACGGCCTCCGGCCTCCATCACTTTGCCCGTGCGCCTGTCCCTGCAAGGGCGGCGTCCGGGTTAATTCACTTATTCAAGCTTCGGCAAAAGGAGTTGTGTGCAAATGATTTCCAACGTGAATCGATTGTCCCTGGCGGTCGGCATGGTCATTGCGACCCTGGTCGGTCAGGCCGTGGCAGCGCCTGCGCCGTCGGAGAACGCCACGATCAATCTGATCCGCTTGCTGGTCGAGCAGGGCATTCTCAAGCAGGACAAGGCCGACGCGCTGATCGCCCAGGCGCAGAACGAAGCGGCGCAGGCCAAACAGGCCGCAGCGTCCACCGCAGTCGCGGCCGGACCGGTCGCCGCGCCGGGCGATGTGCGCGTGCAGTACGTGCCGGCAGCGGTGCGTGACCAGATCCGCGATCAGGTCAAAGCCGAGGTCATGGCCACCGCCAAACAGGAAAACTGGGCCGCGCCGAATACCTTTCCGGACTGGGCCTCGCGCATCAGCTTCGACGGTGACATTCGCCTGCGAGACGAGTCGCGGTACTACTCGGGCAACAACAGCAACGAAATCGTCGACTTCGCCAAGCTCAACAACAACGGCCCGTACGACGTAAATCCCAACAGCAGCACCAGTCTGCCGCCGTTGCTCAACACCCGCGAAGACCGCGAAAACCTCTTTCGCCTGCGCGCACGCCTGGGCATGAAAGCGGTGATCTCCGAGGAATGGACCGCCGGCATTCGCATCGGCACCGGTTCGGACAACAACCCGGTATCGACCACGCAGAACCTCGGCGGCGGCTTTGCCAAGAAGGACATCTGGCTCGATCAGGGCTACCTGACCTGGAAGCCAATGGACGAATTGACCCTGACCGGCGGGCGCTTCGCCAACCCGTTCATGTCCACCGACATGCTCTATTCCAACGACCTGAATTTCGATGGTGTGGCGGCGATTTTCGATCACAAGCTCAACCGCGATTGGGGCGTGTTCGGCACCGTCGGCGCGTTCCCGGTGGACTACACCAACGACACCTCCAGCAGCAACGGTTTCGACAAGGAAGAGAGCGACAACAAATGGCTGTACGGCGCGCAGCTCGGCGCGAAATGGGCGATCAACAGCAACAACCGCCTCAAAGGTGCGCTGGCCTATTACCGCTTCGACGACATACAAGGCCAGCGCTCCAGCCCCTGCGAACCGTGGGCCGGCGCGCCGGGCTGCGACAGCGATGGCACCCGCGCAGCGTTCATGCAGAAGGGCAACAGCGTGTTCCTACTGCGTGACATCACGCCGAACCCGCTCAACCCGAGCGCTACGCCGCAGCCGCAATTCGTCGGGCTTGCGTCCGAGTTCAACCTGCTCGATCTCAACGTGGTCTGGGATGCCGACCTGCCGCAGGACTTCAAACTGCGCAGCCAGGGCAACTACATCCACAACCTCAGCTACGACGAAGGCGACATGCGCAAGCGTTCCGCCGGGCAGATCGTCAACAACCTCGACAGCAACGGCGAGATCGAAAGCGGCGCCAATGCATGGATGGTGCAGTTCACCCTCGGCAACGCGCTGGACCTCAAGCGCAAGGGCGACTGGAACCTGTTCGCCGGCTACAAGTACATCCAGCCGGACGCCTTGCCGGACGGCTTCAACGACTCGTCGTTCCACCTCGGCGGCACCAACGCCAAGGGCTATTTCATGGGCGGCAACTACGGCCTGGCGAAGAACGTTTCCGCCACGGGCCGCTGGATGAGCACCGAAGCGGTGTACGGCGCGCCGTTCGACATCGACGTCTTGCAGCTTGAGATCAACACGCGCTTCTAAGGCGCCGGGAGAGCTTTATGAACACGCGTTTTCTCGCGCTGGGCCTGGGTTTGTTGATTGCCACCGGGGCGAACGGCGAAGGCATGGAAGAACGCTTGCGCACGCAATTGCGCAGCACCACCCAGCAATTGCAGGCCCTGCAAAGCCAGCAGGCCCAGGCCAGCGCCGCGCAACTGGCGGCACAGAACGAAGCCAAGGCTGCCCAAGCGCAGATCAAGCAGCTGACCGCCGAACTGGCCAAAGCCAAAGGCCTCGCCGAGCAACTGGCCGGGCAGCAGCAGGCCCTGCACAGCCAGGCGCAGGCGCAAGTCGCGGCCAGTGCCGAGCAGACTGGCAAGTTCAAGAAAGCCTACGACGAGTTGCTCGTCCTCGCCCGTGGCAAAGAAGCCGAACGCGCGAAGCTGCAAGCGCAGCTGGCGGAACGTGACACACAAGTGCAGCAATGTTCAGCCAAGAATCAGCAAATGTACGGCGTCGCCAAACAGATCCTCACGGCCTACGAAAACATCGACGTCGCCGAAGTGATGAAGATCCGCCAGCCATTCGCCGGCAGTGCCCGGGTCAAGTTCGATGAACTGGCCCAAGGCTTTGGCGACGAGCTGTACAAAACCCAATTCGACGCGCCGCAAGCCGCGATCGCTCACTGATAACAAGGAAGAAAGCCATGACTCAATTGATCACCCACGTTTCCCCGCAATCGCTGACCGACGTCCTGCAAGCCGCCGGTTACCGCGTCAACCAGAGTGAACAGAACGGCATCGTCCAGTTGCTCAGCGCCAGTCAGGGCATCGGCTACGCCGTGCGGTTCGGCAACGCGGCGCTGGAGCAGGGCAACTTTGTTGATTTCACCTTCAGCTGTGCGCTGCGCGTGCAGGGTGAGTTGCCTGAGGGAGTCGCAGAGCAGTGGAATGCTACTCGACGTTTTGCACGGTTGTCGTTGCAGGGTGAGTTTCTGGTCATGGAGATGGACGTGGTCGTGGCTGCTGGCGTGAGCAACGAGCACCTGCGCGGCAATCTGGAATTGTGGGATCGCCTGTTGCAGGAATTCATCGTTTACCTGCGCGACTTCAGCCAGGCCACTGGTGTGCAAACCGCCAAATCAGCTATCGCCGAACAAGAGGAAGTCGCGCTGTGAAAAAGCCTGCCATGGTGATCGGCGCCGGAGCGCTGGCGTTGTTGGTGGTGGCCGTGGCATTGGTGCTGCGGCCGGGCAGTGATCCGGTCGCCGCTCAGCAGCCGTCGCCGGTGATGCCGGTTGCAGCCGGGCCAGCGGTCGCGCGGTTGGGCAATCAGCAGGTTTCGCCAGAGGAATTGCAGGCGCTGCTGGCCACCGTCCCGGCGCAAACCCGCGAACAGCTGCGCGGCAACCGTGAGGCGCTGGAACGCTGGATTCGTACGCGACTGGCGGAAAAAGCCGTTCTGGAACAGGCCGATGCGCAGGGGTGGGCGCAGCGTCCGGACGTCGCCCGGCAGACTCGCGCAGCGACTGAGCAGATCGTGTTCCGTGATTATTTGCGCTCGGTGAGTCAGGTGCCGGCGGAGTATCCGAGCGCGGCCGAGTTGCAGCAGGCGTACGACGCGGGGAAGGCCAATTGGCAGACGCCGGCGCTGTACCGGGTCAGTCAGATTTTCCTTGCTGTCAGTGATTCCGCTTCGTTGGAAACCGTGCGCAAACAAGCCGCTGAATTGAGCAAGAAGGCGCAGTCAGCACCGGCTGATTTTGCGGCGCTCGCTACGCAATATTCGCAGGATCGCGTCACGGCAGAGCGGGGCGGTGATACCGGCCTGCAACCGTTGCAACAACTGGTGCCGGAAGTGCGCAGCGCCGTGGCGCGGCTCAAGGTGGGCGCCGTGTCTGATCCGGTGCAAAGTGCCGCCGGCTTCCACGTGATCAAACTAACCGAACAACAACCGGCCCGCACCGCGACGCTGGAGGAACTGCGCGACCAACTGACCCAGGCCCTGCGCGCACAACGCCAGGAACAGATCGCCCAGGCTTATCTGGACGGCGTGCTCAATACCGCCACCCTCAGCATCGACGGCGCTGAACTGAACAAAGTCCTGGAGGAAAAACACTGACGTTAGCCAGAACGCCATTCACCCCTGTGGGAGCGAGCCTGCTCGCGAATGCGGTGGGTCAGTCAGCGAAGATGTTGAATGTGCCAACGTTTTCGCGAGCAGGCTCGCTCCCACAATGAAATCCGGTGTATCAGAGCAACCACATTAGATCGACAGGGAGTCATCAATGTCATTCACCGAACCCGCAGGACGCCCGTGCCCCGCTGATTACCAAACGCCCCAAACCAGCCCCGAACCCTGGCTCCAGGCCGCGACCATCGACAGCGAAGTCGCCCAATACTTCCTCGTCAGCGCCCGCTGCGGCTGCTTCATGCAAGCCGCGCGCAGCCTGAATGTGCGCTCGACGCTGCTGCGCAAACAACTCGCGCAACTCGAACAACAACTGCAACACAGCCTGTTCAGCTTCCAGGGCAGCGCCCTCAGCCTGACCCGCGAAGGTCAACAGTTGCAGGCCCGACTCAGCACCCTGGCCCACCAACGCAAACTCCCGGTCATCGAACAACCGCTGATCCGCCTCGCCATCGCCGAATCCATCCTCCACGACATCCTCGGCCGCGACCTCATCGCACTGCTGCGGCGCAACGCCAGCCTGCGCCTGGAAATCATCGCCCTCGACAGCGAACTGGCCTTGCGTGCGGTCAGCGCCGACATTGTCCTCTGGCTCGCCTCCGGCGAAGCTCCAAACCTTGGTCCCACCTTCGCCACCAGCGCACCGCAATACCTCGCGCGAATTGAATATCTGCCGCACATTGCCAAGCGCTATTCGCGGGTGACAGCGCGACCGGAAACGCCGGATGATCTGGCTGATTTCATGTTGGTGCACTGGCAGCATGATCGACAGGTTGAGAGCTTTCGGCCGTGGAATGAGTTGGTGGAGGAGAGGTTGGCTGGGGTGGTGCAGATGCAGTCTTATGAATTGATGCTGGAGATGATTCGCTGCAGCGCGTGCATCGGGTTGCTGCCGGCATACATGAGCAGATTCGATCGTGGCCTCATCGCACTGCCCGGATTATTCGCCGAACCGATGCAGCTACACGCGTGGCTGGCGATCAACGCCGATTCACGAAACGCGCCCGAAATCCAAGCCCTCACCGACCTCATCCAGCAAACCTTCAACGAACGCCACGAATGGTTCCAGCCTTGACCCGCCCCCATGTAAGAGTGAGCCTGCTCGCGAAAGCAATCCGCCAGTCGACACTTCAGTGACTGACCACCGCATTCGCGAGCAGGCTCGCTCCCACAGGAATCTTCATTGCTTACGCGTTGATCGTTCCCACGCTCCGCGTGGGAATGCAGCCCGGGACGCTATGCGTCCCCCCAGAGCTGGAACGCGGAACGTCCCTTGAGGCATTCCCACGCAGAGCGTGGGAACGATCATCAACTGCACCCGT